>DASSZK010000236.1:0-7957 GCA_035702845.1 Acidimicrobiales bacterium | reverse complement strand
GCCACACCGTGCTGTACTACGGCGGGGAAAGTGATACCCAGCGGGCCCTGCCAGCCGAAGTGGTTCACCACCTCAGAGACGGCGGCGGCGACAGCCCCAGGCGTCGACGGCTGGGGTGTGAGTACTTTGTAACGCTCGGTGGCAAGTGCGCCCGCGTCAAGATCGACGACAGCGCCCTTTATGCCCGAACCGCCAATATCCACCCCGAAGCCGTGTAACCCCACAGGGGCAGCCTAATCGAGGCAGGCCCCCTGCTCCGATGCCGGCCACGCACAGGGTAAGGCCCACCGCCCACCGGAAGCCCTAGGAGTGCGATGCCGCGGCTGGTTGGCGCGGCTCGAGATCACGCCGTTGGCGAGCGAGGGCAGCGGCGTCCCGGCCGGTACCCTGAGGCTGTGATCGAACATGCTGAAGGTGAAGTGCAGGTCGGCACCGACGACGCCGGCGTCGCCGCAGCGGACTGGAAGAGCCGGCTGAGCCCTGAGCGTTTTGAGGTGCTGCGCCGCTCTGCGACCGAGCCGCCCTGGTCGGGCGAGTACGTACACAACCACGCCGACGGCAGCTACAGGTGCGCGGGTTGCGGGACCGTCCTTTTTGACAGTACGACGAAGTTCGACTCCGGTTCGGGTTGGCCAAGTTTCTGGGAGCCCGCCACGGTTGAGGCGATCGAGCTACGACCGGACAACAGCCATGGCATGGCGCGCACCGAGGTCGTTTGCCGCCACTGCGGCGGCCACTTAGGCCACTTATTTGAGGACGGGCCGGCCCCCACGGGGGAGCGCTACTGCATCAACTCCCTGGCCCTGGAGTTCGAGCCAGCGAAAGACGAGTAGCGCTCCAGCACCTCAGCCCTGCGAACGCTGCCGCTCGGGGGCGATCTTCAGGATCACCCGCTCAGTACCGATGGCGTCGGGGTTATAGGGACCACCGGTGTACTTCTCGCTCAGCACGTCGATGTGCTGACGGGCTTCTTCGCCGCGTACGGTGCTGACCACTGTGCCGCGCAGTTCGGCGTAACGATAAGGGTTTTGCGCGTCGATGACCGTCACTGTCACCCGCGGGTCCTTTTGCACATTGCGGAACTTTTGCCGGCCGATCTCGGTGTTTATGTAGATGTGCTCGTCATCGGCGTCGACCCACATGACGTGGGTCATGGGCTGACCACTTGGTAGCAACGTTGTGAAGGCAGCGAAGTTCTTGCCTTGGGCGAGAGTTCTCAGGTTGTCGTCGAGCATGTACCCGACCTTAGGTGAGCCGGGCGACCTAATCGATCTCCGCGATCGCCCGCTCAGCAGCGTTGCGCTCCGCCCATAGCCGCCGGCGACGCTTCCAGAAGGCGGTCTTCCAGACCTTGAACCCGTCGCGGCGACCAGGCGCTGGTGGTTTGTGCGGCTTGGGCGACGCTTTGCGGCCTACGTCGTGTGCCACCACGGGAAGGACGGCGTCGTCGAGCGTGTCCTCGTCAAGGCATGCGGTGTGCAGTGAACTTCGCACCGCATGACGCGTGGCCCGGCTGGTCTGGCGCCTGCGGCCGCGTGCGTCTTCAAGGAACGGAGCGTCCATCACTCGGGTCATCTCCACCTCCGCTTGTCCCCGGTCATTGTTCAATAACCGGCTTATAGACAATCGTGCCACGAGTGGGCGGCTAAGGCAAAGATCTTTCTTTGAAAATTGTGTTTCGCCAGTAGCGCAGCTCCGCCACGCTCTCCTTGATGTCGTCGAGAGCACGATGTGCCCCCGCCTTTTTGGGGCCGGCGCTGAAGGCACCGGGGTACCAGCGCTTGGCCAGCTCTTTGATGGTCGAGACGTCGACGCAGCGGTAGTGGAGGTAGTTGTCGAGCTCGGGCATGTAGGCGGCGAGGAACCGGCGGTCCGTCCCGATGGAGTTCCCGCACAGCGGCACCTTTCGCGGCTCAGGTACATGAGCTCGGATGAACTCGAGGGTACGGGCGGCGGCGTCCTCCAAGCGCACGTCGGACTTGGTGATCGCGTCGAGCAGCCCGCTGCGCGAGTGCATCTGGCGCACGAAGTCGTCCATCGCCTCGAGCTTGGCGGCGGGTGTGGCGATAACGAGGTCCGGGCCCTCGCCCACGATCTCCAGCTCGTCGTCGGTCACCAGCGTGGCGATCTCAACGATCACATCTTTCGAGGGATCCAGGCCTGTCATCTCCAGGTCGAGCCACACCAGCACGGACGGTGACTCTACCGGGCCCCACCGCGCGTGCAGTGCAAGCACCTCTTGCCCGCGCCTGTCGCGGATGGGGGCGGGGCGTCTCTCGGGGATGGGGGAGGGGCTCGAAGACGCCTGGGCTTGGGGCCGGGACCAGAAAGGCCGCAGGCGCAGGGGTCGGACAGGTAGATAGCGTGTCAGGCATGGCGCCGCTCGGTTCAACCACGCAGGTGGTGCAGGTAACGCTCTTAGACCCCGATCTCGAGGCCCCGAGTTACGCCCGGCTAGGCGACGCCGGAGCTGACCTGCGTGCGCGGACGGAGGTGACCATCCTGCCCAGGGGCGGGCGCGCACTCGTGCCCACGGGTATTGCGGTCGCTATACCCCCTGGCTACGGCGGCTTCGTGCAACCGCGCAGTGGCCTGGCTCTTCGTCATGGCGTGACGGTGCTCAATTCCCCCGGGCTGATCGATGCCGGGTACCGCGACGAGCTGAAGGTGCTCTTGGTCAACACCGACCCCTCCAACCCGTACGAAGTAAAGCGCGGTGACCGGATCGCTCAGCTGGTGGTCAAGAAGGTGGAGCATGTCCACTTCGAGATGGTGGACGAGCTGCCGCCATCAGAGCGGGGGCTCGGAGGGTTCGGCCACAGTGGCAGGTAGGGGGCGCCGGGCAGGATCGGGGAGATCCGCTCTGAGTAGTGGGGGCCGGCCCAGTTGTGGCAGGGCCAGTTGTGGTCGCCGTGCCTGAACTGCCTGAAGTCGAGGCGCTGGCCAAGTTTGTCCGAGAACGGGCCGGAGGGCTCGAGGTCACAAGGGCGGAGCTCGCCTCGCTGTCGGCACTGAAGACTTTCCAACCGCCTCTCGGTTCGCTGGTGGGCCAGGTAGTCGGTGGTGCGGAGCGACGCGGGAAATACCTGTGCATCTCCGCCGGAGCGCTTTGGTTGGTTACCCATCTAGCCAGGGCCGGTTGGCTGCACTGGCGAGAGCCGCTACCCGCCGGCCGGCCCAAGCCGGGCAAGGGACCGCTGGCATTGCGTGTGGGCTTGTCGGACGGCTCAGGCTTCGATCTCACCGAGCAGGGCACGGAAAAACGCCTGGCTATCTGGGTGGTCGAGTCGGTGACCGCCATCGAGGGTGTTGCTCGGCTCGGGCCCGACCCACTGGCCGGCGATTTTGACCGCCAGAAGCTGGCGTCGGTCCTCGCGGGTACGAAAGGGCAGTTGAAGACGGTGTTGGCGGACCAGTCGGTCATCGCCGGCGTGGGCAATGCGTACTCGGACGAGATCCTGTGGGCGGCGAAGCTCTCGCCTTTCAAGAACGCATCCAAGCTCACCGAAGAGGAATTGGACCGTCTTTACGAGGCCCTGACTTCCACTCTGCGCCAAGCTGTGGAGCGCAGCCTAGGCCAAGCGGCCAAGGAGCTGAAAGACGCAAAGCGCGCCGGGTTGTCGGTCCACGCCCGTGCCGGTCAGGCGTGCCCAGTGTGTGCCACGACGATTGCCGAGGTGCACCTGGCGAACCGCAGCTTCCAGTACTGTCCGGGCTGCCAGACGGGGGGCAAGGTCCTGGCGGACCGCCGCCTCTCCCGGCTGCTCAAATGAACCGCATGGCTACTCGGGGAGCGCTGGACCGTGGCCAGTAGGGCACGGGGCGCCGTCCCTCGTTCTACCCAAGAGGTCGTGCACCGCGGTGTCACCTGGCGTCGCTCGTCGGCGGGCCGTGTTACCTGGTACAACGAGGGCCTGGGCCGTTGGGTCACCTGGTCACCGGGCTCGGACGCTCCACCTGTGCCGGCGGGGTGGGAGAAGTCGGCGGTCGCTTCGCCACGCGCAGCGACGGGAGCCGGGGTGGAGCGGCCGGGGCCCGTGCCAGAGCCCGGCGCCGGGACGGGCACCGAGGGGAACGCGATGGCGGCCCGGCCGGGGATGCGATCGCCTTACCGCCTGGTCCCGCTGGTTATCTTCGTAGCCATCATCGCCCTTGCCGTCTACCAGGCGACGGCGACATCATCGGCGTCACCCCAGCAAAAGGCCCAGGCCTATGCCTTGTCCGGGCGCTGTTTGGCCCGCAACGGAGGCTCTGCCTCCGCACCTTCGTACTCGGCTATCCCGGTTAGTTGCTCCAGCTCACGAGCGGCAGTCAAAGTGGTCGATGTCGTTGAACCCAAGGGGACTGTGGTGCGCTGCCCTGCTGGTACGGAAGTGGCGCAGATCCTCTTGGCGGGGGTGGGGGGAGAACCCTTTGAGTGCCTGGCTCGTGCCGGCCGGGCATCCGGTCGTCCATCTAAGCCTGCTCCATGAGGAAGCCTCCGCCGCTGGGCTCTCTCGGACCGTACCGACGACGGGGCTGCCGGCTGGGCATGGTGCGCCAAGGGGTCGTTGGCACGAGGGCGGTGCGAGACGCTAGTCTGTTCAGCACAACGCGGACGTGGCTCAGCTGGTAGAGCATCACCTTGCCAAGGTGAGGGTCGCGGGTTCGAATCCCGTCGTCCGCTCCACGCGTGTAGAGCCCCTCCCTCGGGAGGGGCTCTTTCTTTTGCCCCTGGTATGGTTCGCGCGCGGCGAAGCCCGCCGTGTGCGCCGGCATGCATCCCGGCATCTCTCGGGCGATGCGCCGCTACCGCTCGCAAGTGCGTACCGCTAAAACGCGCGATGGATGCCGTCTGACCCCCGCTCGCCACCGCGGCAGGACCTCTTCGGCGCACATTTGTTTCGCGGCAGATGTCATCTATCGCGCGTCACACGCGCGAAGATGCGCAAAGCGCGAGAACGGCCGTTACTTCAAGGCCACTTGCCCTACGGTTGAAGAAGGGACAAGCGGCAATTATCGCGCGATGTATGTCCCACGAGCGCCACCTGTGACAGCGCTATGTATAGACAGCGCTATGTACAAAGGGGCACCCCGGACGAGGAGCGCCCCTTTGCTTCATGGTCCCCTGCGCCGTGCCGTGCGCCAAGCGCAGAATTTAGCCTAAGACTTGAACACGGTCTGGCCGGTGGCGGCGGTGTAGCCGGTGGCGGTTACGTTGGCCCTTACGCACCATGTGGTTGCTGCCGTCGAGCGGAACGTCACGGTTAGCGAGCCGTTGCTACCCGTCGAGAAGGTCCCCGATGCGACGATGGAGCCACTGCAAGAGGATCCGGCATATATGTCCAGTGTCGCGCTGGCCCCGCTAATACCCGCTCCCGATGTGGCGTTGCGAGCGGTGACGGTCAGGGGCACGTAGTAATAGTAGGAACTGCGCGACGCGCTCCCGGCGCTAACGGTGACCGACATCCGATTGCTCACAGGGCTGGTGGTCGTTGTCGGCGCTGTAGTCGTTGTGGGGGCCGTAGTAGTCGTAGGCACCGTCGTCGTCGTAGTGGCCGTCGTCGTCGTAGTAGGCGCCGTCGTCGTCGTGGGTGCCGTCGTCGTCGTCGTGGTGATGGGAGCAGTGGTCGTAGTTGGCGTGCCGGCTTGGCTGAAGGCCGTGATCCCGTACGGGGTGCCCAGGCCGGCGGGGCCGTTGTAGCCGCTGGCCAGACTGTCTGATGCGTTGCACAGGTACGACGTACAACCCGAGGAGTTAGAGCCTGATGTGACAGGGCTCAGGCCCGGAGTAGCGCCAGTTGCGCTGCCACTGTCCAGGTACAAGGCGTGCGCGCTTGGTTTGTACGTGCCCTGCGTCGAGGCGACGGCGTAGATGCCGCCGACCAGCTGTGCCGAGAGGCTCGTGCCTCCGAAGACGAGCCAACCGCTCTGGCCGTAGGTGTCATATACGGCTACACCTGTATTGGGATCTGCGTCTGCCGACAGGTCCGCCACCTGGCGCCCCGCGCAAGAGCTATTGCTGTATGCGGGAGCTTGCTGCCAAGAAGGCATCGCTTCGTATGCCGAGCAACCACTGCCGCTTCCCGACCACACGGATTGGGACCAACCAGAACCTGACTGGTTTAGGCTCGTGCCGCCCACCGCGGTAACGCCAGGGGAGGAGGCAGGGAACTCGACTCCGTAGCCGTTGTCACCTGACGACACAGTGATCGCCGTCCCTGCGCCGGCTGTGTAGATGCCGTTTTGGCCGGTCTCGGAGGAACTTTCGCTGCCGCCATAGCTGTTGGTGATAACAACGGGGTCGAAGGTCTTTGCTTCGCTCACAGCCGCCCCGAGGTTGGAAAGGCTCGACGACGAAGCCTCCACAAGCACGATGTTGCAGTCGGGGCACATGGCGGAGACCGCATCGAGATCGAGTGATATCT
Source organism: Acidimicrobiales bacterium (assembly GCA_035702845.1). Classification (GTDB taxonomy): domain Bacteria; phylum Actinomycetota; class Acidimicrobiia; order Acidimicrobiales; family Palsa-688; genus JAJZMF01. The sequence continues at coordinate 1,550 of DASSZK010000236.1, read as the reverse complement.
CTTCCGACCAGCCCGAGTTAGCCCTGGGGTAGGAGCTGCCACCGCTCTGGTTCACTTTGGTGAAGTGCACGCAGCCGCTTGTAACAGTGGACGTGCACAGCGGGGGTATGTCCGGCCCCGCCAAGCCCGTGGCGCTCGATGTGGCCCCGCTCATGGAACCCCGGTATGCGGCCAGGTCGGTGGCGGCATACGGATCGTCGTAGGCATCCACGACGGCTACTGTCGGCGCCCCTCCGCCCGTGGACATCGAGCTGACGGCGCTGGAAATGCCGTAGGCGCTTTGCAGGTCCGCTGGGTAATAGCCCGACGAAGGTGGTGCCGGGACCGTCGACGGCTGCGCGGCAGCCGAGACAGCACCGCCGGCCTGGGGACCGCGCCTGGGGCCGGTCCAGTACTGCGACGGAGAGCGCAGTTGGACCGCCTCGCAATGCGCGTATCCCGGTTGGGCGCTCGCACAGGCCGAAGCCCAGTACGAAGGCCAAGGTGCAGGCCCTGATGACTGTGGTGCGCCGCTGGCTGGACCGGCTACGAGTGCACCAGCACTAATGGCTGTCGCGAGCGCGCCGGCTCCGGCCACAAAGGCCTTTGCCTTACTTAACATTTTGCCTCCCGTCGTAGCTCGGCGTCCGCAGCGCCGGCAATGGCAACAGTTGATGCTAGCCCGGGGTAGAAGCATGTTCAACGGCCACTTTGTCCCGCCATGCACCATTTGTCGTACTTAGGTGGAGAGATGAGACCGGGGTCGAATTACGCGGGCGTCACAGTCCTTCAGAGGCAGCTTCGTCCAGAGGCAGCTGTTATACGGGTCTGCGAGACGTGGCAAGTTCGATGATCCTCGAGACGTCCACATGGGCCCTCAAAGTGCTGGCCATCTTGTCGATCTCCATCTGGCGACAGGCCTCGAACTCGAACTCTCCAGCAACGAAGAGCTTATTTTTCGCCGAGGCGATCGTCCGTAAGAAGCTGCGGCGCAAGTCGTCGTTCTCGAACAGGCCGTGCAGGCTGGTCCCGTAAAGTCTGGTTTCCTCGTTGCGCTCTCCCTCCTCGGCGAAGCCGGAGCCATCTTCCAGCGTGAACCATCTGGTAGCCGTTGGGCTTGGGGTCACGGCTCCGTGGTGGATCTCGTAGCCCTGAACCTGGTTGCCGTAAGCGTCGGATCCTCGTCGTTGGCGGGTGAACTTGCGGTCCTGGAAGGCTGTTCGCGACGAGAGCAAACCGAGGCCGGGTACTGCGCCGGTACGCGATTCGACGTAGTCGACGATCCCCGCGCCGAGCATCTGGTACCCGGCGCATATGCCGAGCACCGAGGCTCCTCGCTCGTAGGCGCCCCGGATCGCCGCGTCCCAGTGGTGCTGGCGCAACCAAGCTAAGTCCGCGACTGTCGCCTTCGATCCCGGCAGGATGACCAGGTCCGGCTCCCTTAGGGCGGCCGGGGCGCGTACGAACCGCACTACGACGCCGGGTTCGAGCAGCAGAGGGTCGAAGTCGGTGAAGTTGGCGATATGGGGTAGGTGCACGACGGCCACATCGAGCGGCTCGCCCTCGAAGTC
>DASSZK010000401.1:0-3470 GCA_035702845.1 Acidimicrobiales bacterium | reverse complement strand
CCGCCAACGTGGACGACAGTTGGATCGGTACCAATATCGAGGCCGTCATGTCGGAAGCCACCGGTTTGGTGGTGAAGGCCGTCAACGACGCCGACGCCGCCGGCATCGCCGAGTCGTACTGGGGCGCAGCTAAGGGCGTGGACGGGCTCGTCATAGTGGTCACCCTGGGCACTGGCATCGGCACGGCACTCGTTTTCAATGGCACCCTGGTCCCTAACGCTGAGCTCGGCCATCTCGAGCTCGACGGCGAGGACTACGAGACAAGAGCGTCCGCTGCCGCCCGCGAGCGAGAGTCGCTCAACTGGGACAAGTGGGCAAGGCGGCTGCAGCGTTACTTCGCTGCACTTGAGTTCTACCTGCGGCCCAATCTGTTCGTAGTGGGTGGCGGAGTCAGCCGTCGTGCCGACAAGTTCCTACCTCTGCTGAGGCTCGAGACGCCCATCATCCCTGCTCGGTTCCAAAACGAGGCTGGTATCGCCGGTGCCGCTTACCTGGCGTCGGAGCTGGTGCCCACCCGTCCTGACCTGGCGGGCACTGCCGCGTCGGACTGACAGAGCGCCGGCCAAGCACCCCGGCGCTCTCGGCCAAACGAACCTGCACTGACATGGCCCGGCCATGCGCCCAGGGGTTTCCCAGTTCAGCCGACGACGTCCGCTGCAGTTCCCGCGCTTTCGACAACGGCCTGGTCGGCGAACTGGGTCCGGTACAGCTCAGCGTAGAGCCCGTCCAGGGCCAACAGCTCCGGGTGCGTGCCGCGCTCGACGACCCGGCCCGATTCGATGACAAGGATCTGGTCGGCCTCGCGCACGGTCGACAGCCGGTGCGCGATTACGAGGGACGTCCTCCCGGCCAGGACAGTCTTGAGCGCCCGCTGCACCGCCGCCTCCGACTCGGAGTCCAGGTGCGCCGTGGCCTCGTCGAGCACTACCAGGTCGGGTGCCTTCAGGAGCAACCGAGCTATGGCGACGCGCTGCTTCTCTCCTCCGCTCAAGCGGTAGCCCCGGTCCCCCACCACTGTGTCGAGGCCATCAGGCAAAGAGGCCACCATGTCGCGGATCTGCGCGTCTTCCAATGCGGAGAAGAGCTCCTCCTCGGTGGCATCCGGCTTGGCGTACATAAGGTTGGCCCGGATGGTGTCGTGGAACATGTGTGCATCCTGGGTCACGACCCCGACAACCGATTGCAGCGACGCCATCGACACATCGCGTACATCCGAGCCATTGATGCTCACGGCACCGGCGGTCACGTCATAAAGCCGCGCTGCCATGTGGCTGATCGTGGTCTTGCCCGCACCAGACGGCCCGACCAGGGCGACGAGTTGGCCCGGCTCCGCGGTGAACGAGACATCGAAGAGTACCTGCGCAGCGCTCACCCGCTCGGCGACGGCGATCGATTCGAGGGACGCCAGCGAAACCTCATCAGGGCCTGGATAGCGGAAATCGACGTGCTCGAAGCGCAGTTGCGCCGGGCCGCGACCAAGCACAGTGGCGCCGGGCTTGTCATCGATCATGGGTGGGAGGTCGAGCACCTCGAAGACCCGGTCAAAGGAAACGAGCGCCGTCATGACATCCACTTGCACGTTGGACAGCGCGGTGAGCGGACCATAGAGGCGGGTCAGGTACAGCGTGAGGGCGACCAGGGTACCCACTGTCAGATGGCTGTGGACGACCATGACGCCGCCGACCCCGTAGACCAGAGCAGTCGCCAATGACGCCGTGAGCATCAGCCCGGTGAAGAAAACCCGCCCGTACATCGCAGTGGTAACACCGATGTCGCGCACCCTGCCCGTACGAGCGGAGAACTGTTGCGCCTCGGCGTCGGGACGGCCAAATATCTTGACCAACAGCGCGCCGGCGACGTTGAAGCGCTCGCTCATCATCGCGTTCATCTCGGCGTTCAGGTTGTAACCCTCGCGGGTGATAGCAGCCAGGCGCCTACCCACCCAGCGGGCCGGCAGGATGAACACGGGCAGCATGAGCAACGCCAAAAGGGTTATCTGCCAGCTCAAGATGAACATGGCTACCAGGGTCACAGCGACGCTGATCGTGTTGCCTATCACCGAATTGAAGGTGTCGGTGAACGCCTGCTGCGCCCCGAGCACGTCGTTATTGAGCCGCGAAATCAGCGCGCCGGTCTGTGCACGGGTAAAGAAGGCGATCGGCATGCGCTGGATGTGCGTGAAAACCCGGTTGCGCATATCGAAAATCAGGCCCTCGCCGATGGTGGCCGATATGTAGCGCTCCCACAGGCCCATGGCGCTGTCGAACACGGCCAGGCCACCGATGGCGACCGCCAACCACACGACGATGGTGGCATGCAGGGCCCTGGCGGGGCCCACCAAATGGTTGATGATCGATCGCGTGAGCAGCGGGTTCACCGCTCCCACCACGGCGTCAACGATGATCAGCACCAAAAAGATGGCCAGGTGGCGCCGGTACGGGCGGGCGAAACCCAGGACCCGTCGAAAAATGCCCTTCGGCAACTTGTGCTGCGTGACCTTTCGGTCCTGGCGCATCGAGCGCATCATGCCCCACCCGCTACCGGCGAGGCCCGAGGGCATCATGGGGCCAGTTGGGCGCGCCGGCCCCGCTCGGGCCGGGCCCGGCGCGCCGTGATGGCCCTGTGGTCGGCCATGTGCAACATCAGGCGGGAGGGGTGGCCCCGTTAGCCCTCACGAGGTCGCGGTACCAGCGGTAACTGTCCTTCGGCACCCTTTCTCCCGTGGGGTAGTCGACATACGTGATACCGAACCGCATCGAATATCCCATCGCCCATTCGAAATTGTCCATGAGGCTCCACACGAAGTAGCCCCCGACGTCGACACCCTGGTCAATGGCGGCTTTCACGGCGCGAGTATGGCTCTCGAGGTAGGCGATGCGCCTCGGGTCGTGCACGGCGCCGTCCGGGCCGCGGTAGTCGTGCTGAGCACAACCGTTCTCGGTTATATAGATGGGCTTCTTCGTGTACTCGGTGCCGAGGCGCACCAACAACTTCGTGAGCCCTCCCGGGTCGACCTCCCACCCCGTGGCCGTCCTCTCCAGCTCGGGGCGTAGCACCTGCTTCACCCCGAACGGCGAATTGGAATCGCCCGCTTCGTCCACGGGGACGAGGTAACCATTGCGCTTGGCCTCGTCGAGCCGGCTGCGATGAGCCATGACACTGGTCGAGTAATAATTGACACCAAGAAAGTCAACCGGCCGGCTTATGGCCTCAAGGTCTCCGTCGTGCACAAGTGCGGCCAGGCTTTGCGGCCCTCCTTTTGCGTGCTGGCCCATCAGAGCGAACACGTCGTCTGGGTACGAGCCCTTGAACACCGGGTCGAGGTAAAGGCGGTTCAGCCCGCCGTCACCGATACGGGCCGCCAAGACGTCGAGCTCGTGGTCACTGGCCGGGGTGTGGTAGCCGAGGTTGAGCGTGATGCCCACCGGGCTGTGGCTGGCTGCACGTACAGCCTGGACACCCTGACCGTG
>DASSZK010000184.1:0-3586 GCA_035702845.1 Acidimicrobiales bacterium | reverse complement strand
GGCCACGGCCTCTTGCGGCTCTGCTTGTCACGCCTGGGCCTGCCACGGGACCGCCTGTCATGCCACCCACCCGCTTGCGGCGGCGCCTGGGTCGCCGATCGCCCTGAGTGCTGCCGGGGAATATGAAGCCCGGCGAGTAGTGAGTGCTGCCACGTAGGCGCGCCGCCTCTGGGCGGGCAGGCGCAGGATAGCCTCCTCGCTCCAGTGGAACGCCTCCGCCAGAGCGACGACTTCCCCCGTTAGTGAGCCGACACTTGCCGTCAACTCGCTCAGGCAGAAGTTGCGAGCATCCATGTGGACTGTGACGCCGTTGGCACATTCCGGGCATATCCCTGTGAGCTCTCCGGCCAGGCGAGGCCCGAGCTGCGCCATGGAGGCCTCCACTCGCCGGTCACCGGCCGCGGTACGAAGCCCGAGCGTGCACCGGCTGAGGACGTGCTCACGGTGCTCAGTGAGCGAGGGAGTGCTTAGGACATCTTCACCGGTTGGCAGCCGGAAGGACGTGAATGGTTGGGCCTGCAGTTGCCACCACCTTGCCCATTGCGGCGTGCCGTCGCCGTCTGCACCGCCGGGAGCAGCACCGAGCTCACGTACCGAGCGTGGCCGCCTTGGCGAGTGATGACCGAGGTACTCGCGAGCCGAGAAAGAGATGTCCACCAAAGAGGCGCAGTGGTTGCATTGGGCCTCGCCGACGACGCGGTCGCCCAGCCTTTGGGCCCGGATGTTCACCACGATGAAATCAATGTCGGCGACTGGGAGCCGGCCGGCGTCAAAGGCCACCCGGCCGTGCGCTGCGGCGCCGTCCAGGTGCGCGCCAGGGCTCGGTTGGGCCGCGAGGACGCGCACGTGCGCCGCACTGAACGCGACGGCTCCGGCCAGGTCGCAGCCTGCCTCGAGCGTCACCTGGTCGCGATAGCCGTCTGGGCTGAGGAGGGCGACCTCCCAGCCGGAGGCGGGCAGGCAAACGCGAGAAAGGGCATCTAGGTAAGCGGGTTGGGCCATGCCAACCGCCGCGGCGTCCGGCGCGTCTGCCACCGTGGCTTAAAGCTCCTTGGGCTCACCGAGGGTCAGGTCGTGCTCCCAGCCCTCGTGCTCCAGCTTTATGTGCTCGATGGCCACTGAATTGGCGCCGGCGTCGAGGTCGGGGAGGGCCTGGAACTCGGAGACCCACGCCCGGTGTACGAGGTAGCGATGGACCGGTTGGCCCTCCTCGTTGAGAAGTTCGATCCGGATCTCCCGCCTCAAGTTCGCCAAGCTGTTCTTGGGGGCGCCGGTGTCGAGCACCTGGGCGGCGTTGGCCCAGTCCTCGAAGTCAGTCGAGTGCGTGACCCCGCGCTCGAGCGTGAGCGGGTCGTACTTGGTGCGCCCCAAACCCTTGCGAATGATGGCGTTACCGCCCTCTTTGTACTCGATGACGTCGGAACTGCGTTTCACGGCACTGACCTTGCTGACCCCTGCGACCGGCGATGTGCTGCCGCCGAAGTACACAAGAAAGCGGTATGTCTTGTAGGGGTCAAAACGGTTTACATTGACGGTGAAGGGGTTACCCACCGCTCCTCCTAGCTTTGGGCCTGGCCGGCGAGTTGGGCGATCTTCAGCACGACGAACTCCGCCGGCTTGAGCGGGGCGAAGGCAACGACGATGTTCACCACTCCGTTGGCTTGGTCAGACGGCGTGGTAGTGGTGGCGTCGCACTTGACCTGGAATGCCTGGCTGGGTGTGCCGCCTTGGAAAGCCCCGTTGTGGAACAGGCCGAGCATCCAGTCATTGACCGTGGTGCGAGCCGACACCCACAGGGGTGTGTCATTAGGTTCGAAGATCATCCAGGTGAGGCTCGTGCGCAATGACTGTTCGATGAACAACGCCATGCGGCGGACGCTTACGTACCGGTACTGCTGGAACGCCGGGTTGGCCGCTGTCAGGGTACGAGCACCGAAAATGACAGTGCCAACCCCCGGGAACGACCGGAGGCAGTTGACGCCGATCGGGTTCAGGGCTCCTTGGCGCAGGTTTGTCATCTGGCCTGTGCTCACCACACCGGTTGTGTTCGACAACACCGTTTCCAGCCCCGCAGGAGCTTTCCATACCCCCCGATTGGTGTCCTCCTGGGCCATCATCCCGGCGACGTAACCGCCCGGCGCCACCGATATAGGCGAGCCGGTGATGGTGTCGGAAGTGCGCAGGAACGGGAAATAAAGGGCTCCGTTGACGCTCTTGGGCACCATCTCCCCGGGGACGTTGTCCGACATGATGTCACCGATGGTCGGCAGCGGGTAGCTCGTGGGGTCGGCGGCGGCTTCGGCCGGGGGGTCGAGCACCACGAACGCCTCTTTCCTTTCGGCGAAGGCAAGGGACTCCGACACGATGGCCGGGTCCCACACACCTGGAGTGAGCAGGAGGTTGAACAGGGCTGTCAACTTGTCCAACGGGTTGTCGTCAGCGAACGCAGGTGCGAAGTCGGCAGCGTCCAGTGTCGTGAACGCGCCGGTGGGCATCGTCATCGTCAGCGGTGTGGGAGCCAGCGGCATCGGCCACTGTGCGGGGTAGGTGCCCGTAGGCACGTGGGCGACGCTCACCAGGGAGGAGACCGCTGAGGAGGCCGTACCGAGCATGGCCTCAACGGCGCTCCCTGTACTGTCGAGGATTACTTTACGGTACGTCTCGGTACGCGTCCCGTAGGCGACGACGATATCCGCGGTATCATTTGTGCTGTTAGTGGTACGTATGTTGGTGATCGACAGCGTCAGCGTGTGGTACGTGTCGACGGGTTCCAGGCCCGTGAACACGATCCCGGCAGAGCTGTCCCCGACTGTCAGTGAAGGGGCGGTGATGGCGTTGGACCCGGAAATCACAGGCCCGGCGCTCAAGAGGTTGAACTTTGGGGTGCTTGCGCTGTTGAGCGAGACGACCCAGGCATCCGTACCGCCGTTCAGGAAGAACTGGTGGACGGCACGTCCAACGTCGTCGGCCATCCAGTCCACCGTGAAAAGGCCTCCAAACTCACGGTCGTAGTCGGACGGGGAAAAGATCTCCACGGGGACGCCGAAGTTTTGTGCCGGCGTTTTGAACGGGTGGGTGTACCCGACGAATACCGTCACGGAGGTGGGAGCCGACTGCACGGTGTGGGAACTGCTTGGTACCTCCTGGACGTAGATCCCCGGGTAGGTAGTGGTAAGGGACATTCGAGCTCCTTTTGTGCCCGGGCGGTCTTGGCCAGGCGCCTTCCGGCGAGATGCGCAGCGGCGGCGCAGGTGCGCCGGGTACGGTCAGGCGGAGTAGAGGACGCCGGTGGCGGGGACGGTGCCCCCGCCGCTCAACTGCGTTGTCTGGGATGTTTGCGGTAACAGGGCATAGCCGCCCGGGGGCGCCAGCGCTTGGCTTACGATCGCGGCCAGGGCAGGTGCATTGGTACCGAGATCGGCGAGATCGGCGTATGCCAGTGATTGCGGGACTGAGCTGTACACGCTGGTAACGGTGAACGTGGTGGAGCCCGTGCTCGGCTGGACCTGAACGGACACCGAACTGCCCGTGACCGCGAAATTCGGGTTCACTATAAGGGTCAAAAGCTCGTTGGCCGAAGCGTCTT
>DASSZK010000349.1:0-2294 GCA_035702845.1 Acidimicrobiales bacterium | reverse complement strand
GGCGGGGCCCCCGGAGACCTGATCAGCCATATCGAGGCGGTCCATCATGCCTACCTCTACCGCGAGCTGCCGGACCTGGTTGCCCTCGCTACCAAGGTCAGGGGGGCCCATGGTGACGCTCACCCCGAGCTCGCCACAGTGCAGGAGATCGTGCGTCGCCTTCAAGACGACCTCGTACCCCATATGAGAAAAGAAGATCTGGTCCTGTTCCCGGCCATCCGAGCCCTCGAAGAGGGGCCTTCTACATTCGGTTTCGGGACGATCGCCAACCCGATCGCCGTCATGACTGCCGAGCACGAGACCGTCGGCGCGGCGCTGAAGCAACTTCGCGCCGTCACCGGCGGCTACACGGTCCCAGACGACGCCTGCACCAGCTACCGGGTGCTCTACCAGCGCTTGGGTGAGCTGGAGACGGACACCCACATACACGTCCTGGAGGAGAACTCCGTACTTTTCCCGGCGGCGCGCGAACTCGAAGCCGGGTACCTTTCAGCAACGGTATAGGCCAGCAGGGGTATAGGCCAGCAGGGGCATTAGGCCGCTCCCCGGGAGGTGTGAGCCGGGCGTGAACAGCTCGGCGGGGGGCCTTGATCCAGTCTTCGGGAACTCAGTCTTCGGCCAGGTACTCCCAGATGGTCGCTTCGCTGAGGGCCCCGTGGCGCAGCACGCGGGGCTCGTCACCGGTGCAGTCGAGGACGGTCGAGGGTGTGCCGTCGCAGATCCCGGCATCCAATATGACCGCCACCTCGGCGCCGAGCTGCTCGTAGAGCACGTCACCACGGGTTATGGGTGGCTCGCCGTGGCGGTTGGCGCTCGTCGTGGCGATGGCGCCGATCTCTTGGCATATGGCCCGGGGGACCGGGTGGGCGGGGCAGCGCACGCCGATGGTGGCCTCGTCCTCGCCCAGGTCCGCCTCTAAGCCCTGCAGCCGGGGCAGCACCAGCGTGAGTGGCCCAGGCCAGAACTTGCCCATGAGCAGGATCGCTGACTCAGGCACGGCGGTTGCCAGGGACAGCGCCTGGTCGATGTCAGCCACCAACACCGGCAGCTCGACGGCGCGCGGTCGGCCTTTGACCCTGAACAAGCGGTCGACGGCACCACTGTGGAAAGGGTCGGCCGCCAACCCGTAAACGGTGTCGGTGGGGACACCGATGATGTCTCCCCCGGAGAGCGCTTCCACGGCAGCAGCGATCACTTTTGCCGGCGGCGGGTCACGCCTCGCGTCCAGTAACGCCATGCCAGGAAACTACTCCAGCTCGCCTGCGGGCTGGAAGTGCAGGCTCAGGCCATCCTGGCGACGAGTGCCCTGTCGCGCCCGGCCAGGTCTTGGCGCACAAAAGCGTCGGCAAACCCGGCGGCCCCGGCCATTGCCAGGGCTTCGGAGGCCTGGTGGGGTGCCATTTCGCAGACCAGTGAGCCGCGCGCGCTGAGCCAGTGCGGTGCGCCGGCGATTATGTGGGCCAGCGCTTCGAGGCCTGACGGCCCAGGCACCAGGGCGCCGTGGGGCTCGAAATCGCGGACCTCGGGCGATAGCTCCGCCAGCTCGGAGGCAGGGATGTAAGGCGGGTTGCTCACTACCAGGTCCACTGCGCCGGCCAGCTCGCCGGGCAGCGCCGACCACCACGAACCCTGGACGAAGCGGGCGCGCCCGCCGGCCGCGCTGCCGACGCCGGCCAGGTTGGCCGAAGCGACCGACAGGGCGTCCTCGGAGACGTCCGTGGCCCACACCTGGACATTTGGCTGCTCCAGCGCAAGAGAAAGGGCGATGGCACCCGAGCCGGTGCCGAGGTCCACGGCCGTCAACGGCCCCTCGCCGGCACGGCGCAGCTCGCCAAGGGCGACGTCGACCACAACCTCGGTCTCGGGTCGCGGTATCAGCACCCGGCGGTCCACCATCAGGTCGAGGTGGCGGAACGACCAGTGGCCGAGCACGTACTGCACCGGCTCGCCCTGGGCCCGGCGGGCCAGCATCGACTCGAAGTAGCGACCGGCTCGCTCGGTTACGGGTTCGTCCAGGACGTGGGGGAAGGTCCCTCCCGACGCGTCTTCGACCAGCCAGCGGGCAACTTGGCGGTCCTCCAGCATGGCGTCCGCCCGGCGAAAAAGTGCCGCCCAGGTAGCTCCCGCCGGTCGCTCACCTGCCGGCCTCTCGGTCGCAGGCACTTCTCAGTTGGAGGCGGTTGCCAGCTGGCGGGCCCGCTCGTCGGCCATGAGGGCGTCCACCACCTCGTCCAGCTCGCCCATCAGCACCTTGTCGAGCTTGTACAAGGTAAGCCCGATCCGGTGATCGGTGA
>DASSZK010000296.1:0-5236 GCA_035702845.1 Acidimicrobiales bacterium | reverse complement strand
CCCGGTTTTGCGGGCCCTTGGTAAAGGCAGTTTGGCGGTGGCTACGAGGATGACCGTCATCGACCAAGGGTTCTCGAGGCAGACCGCTCGGGCCTCTCCGCCTGCCGAGCTTTGCCCCTGCCAGCAAGCGTAAAGATGCGTCTTGCGGCTGGAGCAGGTGTAGGCCGCCCCCGCCACCACAGAACCGGAGGTGCAAGTGCCGTCGACGACCTGTGCCGTTGTGAAGCCGTAGGCGACGTGCCCGGCCCGGTCAACCGGGGCGACCCGGACAGTGGCTGTGAAGGCGCCACACCGGTCCCGGTAGGGCGGGCCCACGTCGAAGACGTGCGCTATCAGCCCGTCAGGGATACTCCAGCCGTTGTAAACCTTGGCAATCTCTGCTGCATCAATACCTATCGGTGTCGAAACATCCGTGAGCGGGACGTAGCCGGCGACGTAACAGGTGGGCGAGCGCCTCGGAAGGCCCATGACAGGCGGTCGCAGCAGGGCGTAGTAGTCCCAGGCTTCGACGTTGACGTGGTCCGTGCCACACGTGATGGGCGCAGCGGTGCCGTCTTCGCCGAGAGACAGCGTCGTGTCACATTCGGCAGCAACTGGTGGAGAGCTTGTACCCATCAGCACGGACCATCGGCTGGCCACCGGCCCAGTGGAAACCACAAGCCTGGAGGCGTCGGGGCTTTGTGCGACGACCGTCCCGGCCCGGTGGGGGTCTGGGACCCTGTAGACGAAACTGAGCTGTAAGTGGCACCGCTGGGCGAGGGACTCCGCCGCAGTGAGCGTCAAACCGACGAAATCTGGCTGCATGCTGCAACTGCGCGTGGCGGGTGCACCGGCCGCCGCACGAGCGAGCGGGTGGTCCGCTGCCAAAGCGGATGAACCACCGACCACCAGTTGTGCCATGCAGGCCACCACAGCGACGGCCGCGGCAAAAATGGCCAAGGTAGTGGTTCTACGCACCAGCTGAGCACTTGATGGCTGTGTCATACGCATTGGCTCCCTGGACGCTCCCCTGCATTATTGCCTAGGCGCGCTGTACGGAGCGGCATGCCAAGTGCCTCCGGAGCCGGTCAGGACATAATGCGACGCCGGACCACTGTTGTCCACCACAAAACCGGGATCTGCCGATCCGCCAACGTCGACCGCCTCGAACCAGCCGTCGGTCAGGAACAAGTCCAGCGACACCGGGACCTGGTCAACTCGCCCCAGCTGCACCCAAGTACTGCCCGACCACTTGTAAATGGTTGCTATAGCGCCTGGCGCAAGTTCCCGGCCGGTTGCCTTTTCTGTCACGAACCACAAGGATCGACCAAAAGGGATAACTCCGTCAGGGACCATGGTGTCGCCGGTTATCCCAGTCATTGCCGGCTCTGCGATCAGGGGTGCTGTGGCCAGTTCGGGTCGTAGTGCCGGGCCAAGGGGGCCAGCCAGCTTACGCAACAACGAGAGGGGGAGGTCGTAGGTAGCGGGGTAGGCACCGAGACTGTCGCCGTTGTCCACCTGTACGGTCCTCCACGGCCCAGTTACCTTCGGGTTCAACGCTCCCCCATTAGTCGCCTCGAAGAGCCCGACCACTTCGCCGGTATAACCGGGCCCAGTCCCAAGCGCCAAGGCCCACCCGTCGGCGCACCGCGAGGCGGAGAAGCTCAGCGAGGGGACGAGACCGAAGGGGCCGACCTCGGCGACGTTCGTCAGAGCCTGAGGGCTACATGCGGGGACGTGGCCAGGGGGCGCCCCGGCCCGGAAAGCTCCGTCCTTGTACTTCTCGAAAAGCCAGGTTGTGGGCCCGGCCGCCGAGCTGGTGGTGTCCACCACGGTGCTGACCCCACCAGCGGCGGGCTGGCCGTTCACCACGGTCGTAAGGGTGTAGCCGTAGTCGAAAGGCACGAGGTGCCATGCTCCACCGGCGTCGGAGACGATGGCGAGCCAGTCGGTACCCGCCGCGCCTCCGCTGGTAATGGCGAAGTCTGGGTCGTGGGACCCGGTCAACGACACCGCGACAATGCCACAGCACCCCGCTCCGATAGGGCCCATCCAGCCACGCACGGCGCCCTCGAGGGCCCAGCCAGAAGAGTGCCAGGAGTAGACGCTGAGCTCGCTATCTGGGTACGTGGGTGTGTTCACGCTCTGGTCCGTCAACTGGGGCGGCGCCGACTCCGCGCCGGCCATGACAAACCAGGAACGACCGCCCAGAGCCATTACGGCGCTCGCCTGGTATAAACCCGTCGCTCCGAGCTTGGCTTCGCCGGTGGCAAGCCCTTCCACCAGAGCTCCGGCACTGACCAACCGGCGAACAGGCACGGCGAAGGGCCGGGCGAGGCTGTTCAATAACACGGAACTGACCCCGAGGCCGGCGAACTGGGCCGTGCTCGGAGGCCAGCTTGCCGGAGTTATTTCCCGCACTTGCGCCCATCCCCGTCCGACCTTGTGGAATACCCCAATAACCCCTTCGGCTCCCTTTGGGCCAACCGCCAACCCCCAGCCCGCCTGGCAGTAAACCTCGCTAAAGCCACGGGCCGCCGGGGTTCCTGAAGCCTCGTCGAAGGCGGCCACGGTACACGAGCTCACCGTCACCACCTGAGCCGATGCGAGCGCCAGCGGCGCGCTCGGCCCAAGAAGTACGGCAAGCAGCGCGAAGAGCGCTGCCCCTGCTACGAACAGCCGGCTACCTCGGTGGCGCCTGGCCGACCAGCATGGTGTTGTGCCCACAACGGCCTAACGCTGCGGAGGGTCGCCGTGGTTCCAGCGGGGTGCCAGAGCCGTCGAAAGGGTTGCCTCGAAAGGCGCAGGCGTGCGAAGGAGGAAGTTCCCTACTTGCCGAGGCGTGGCGCGGTCCCGGGGTTGTCCCATGGCGTTGAGCAGGATAGTCCCATCGGTCACGTCGAAGAAAGCGTCCCCTCGGCTGCAGCCGATGGCACGGCGGTAGGGTCGCAGTGCCCGTGGTTGTGCACACCCGACAGGAGGCTGAACCGTGATTTCTGACGAACGCATGGCATTGGAGCTGGACGGGACGCTTGAGAGCACCTCGTTTGGCCATCTCGGGACCGCGCATCATGGCAAGGTCCGCGACAGTTATATCGACGGGGAGGTCCGCACGATCGTAACGACCGACCGGCAGTCGGCTTTTGACCGTGTCCTGGGGACCATCCCGTTCAAGGGCCAAGCCTTGAACGAGATCGCCAACTTCTGGTTCGATGCCACCTCTGACATTGTGGCCAACCACCTGATCGACGTACCCGACCCGAACGTCATCCGAGCCCGCCAATGTGACCTGGTGACGCTCGAGTTCGTAGTTCGCGCCTACATCACCGGCGTGACCAAAACCTCGCTGTGGTTCAATTACGAGCAGGGCAAGCGCGACATCGCCGGCAACAAGCTCAAGGAAGGCCTGAGAAAGAACGAGCGGTTGCCAGAGCCCATCCTCACGCCGACGACCAAGCTCGAAGAGCATGACCACAACGTAAGCCGGTCGCAGGCCATCGACGAGGGCCTCATAGAGGGGGGCCTTTTTGACCGCATCGCTGAGCTCAGCTTCAAGCTGTTCGCGCGAGGCACGGAGCTGGCCGCCGAGCGGGGGCTCATCCTCGTGGACACCAAGTACGAGTTCGGGCTACTCGGCGACGACATCATGCTCATCGACGAGATCCACACGCCCGATAGCTCGCGCTTTTGGTACGCCGACACCTACGAGGAGCTGTTCGAAGCCGGCAAAGACCAACGGGCGCTGGACAAAGAACCCCTCCGCGAGTGGTTCGTGGAGCGCGGCTTCCGCGGTGACGGGCCGGCGCCCTCCATCCCCGACGACGTCCGGGTGGCATCTGCCTCTCGGTACATCGCGCTGGCCGAGGAGATCACGCAGCGCCCGTTCCTGCCGACGCCACAGACGGCTAAAGATCGAGTGTCAGCGCTCCTGGCGCCATGAAGCTGCGTTACATCTGACGCAGATGTCACACCCCCAAGACGACGAACGGGGCGCCTTGCCGCGCCCTGCGGCCGTACCTGAGCCCAGTATGGACAAGCGATAAGGACAGCACGCCCCCGCAAAAGGCCAGCCGGCGCCTAAAGTGCGGCATATGGCCGTCCTTGCTGCATTTTCGATCGCTCCTAGCGGCGGCAACGCCGTCGGCGAAGACGGCTCGGTGGGCCAAGCCGTGGCCGAGGTCGTCCGCATAATCAGGGCATCGGGGCTTCCCAACGAGACCAACGCCATGTTCACGAACGTAGAGGGCTCCCTCGACGAGGTACTCGAGCTCATCAAGGCGTGCACAGCTCATGTGGCCACCCTCGCCCCCCGAGTGAGCGTGGTGGTCAAGCTTGACGTCCGCCAAGACCACGCCGGGGCCATGACAGGCAAGGTCGCAACTGTTGAAAGATTGCTCGGGAAGCCTTAGCAGCGCGAGCAGATCCGGTGGGCGTCGCCGGCGCGAGCGTCCGGCACCTCTGGTCACGAGGTTCGGGGGAAAGCTTCCCGGGTCGCTGCCGCGGTGGCAGCGAAGTACTCCCGCGGACTGACAAACCCCCATTCGTCAAACCTCCGGCCGTTTGCGATGGCGCGCCGGTAGCCAAAACAGGCGAGGTAGAGCGTACGGATGTACATGACAGCCTCAAGGCGCTCCAGCTCTTCGTCAGTGAGCTGGACGTGGAGCCGGTAGGCATTAACGGCAGCCTTGATGCGCTCGTGGTCCGGCCTACGGGGGTTCCACGAACCCGTCGCCCAAATCAGGTAAGCGAAGTCGGCGAGGCGCGGTCCGCGTCCTGATGCTTTCCAGTTGATGGCCACCGGCCCTCGCTCCGTCAGGACTACATGGTCCGGTGCGTGTACGAGGTTCCCATGGAGCAAGCCTTCCGGGAGCCCCTGGCCGTCGTCCGCCGTACGCACCCTGTCGCGGAGCCGGTCAAACCGCTCTCGCTCGGAGGCAGCAACCTTTGTATCGACAGCGTCGAGGAACGCCAAAGCGGCCAGGAGGTCCTGGCGCGGCAAGCCCTCGCGGCTCGGGTCCTCGCCACTTGCCCCACCCGGACGGCTGACAGAAGCGTCGTGCGGCAAAGCGTGCAGCCGTCCGAGCAGGTCTCCCATCATGGCGAACTTCGCCGAGCTGTCGGGGAGATGGGCGCCTTCGATGAACCGCGTGACGAGCACGGAACTCCCGTCGAAGTCGGACACCGCATCCTCCGCCGCAAGGCGCTCTGCGGGGTATTCGTGGCGTTCCAGGAAGCGTAAGACCGCAGCGTCGCCTTC
>DASSZK010000288.1:0-7871 GCA_035702845.1 Acidimicrobiales bacterium | reverse complement strand
CGGCGCTGGCCCGAGGACGCCGACCCCGGTCCCAAGCTGGGCGTGCCCCCGCCCAAGGCGGCGAGCGCGGCGGCCACCCCGGCCGTGGCGGCGGCTGCTGACGCCCTGAGGGAGGCACAGGCTTAGGCCCGTTCCCCCGCCGGGAGCGCCGGGCCAGGCGGTGCCCAGGCTGGGCAACCAGGCCTTTGTGCTAAGTTGGCAACCCGCCATGGGATCGTTGATTAAGAAGCGCCGTAAGCGCATGCGTAAGAAGAAGCACAAGAAGATGTTGAAGGCGACGCGCTGGCAGCGGCGGGCAGGTAAGTAGGTCTAAATCGAGCCTCGTTGGGCCTGCGCGTAGTCACGGCCTGGCGACCCTTACCACCGTCCTTCCCTCGCCGGGATGGGCACCGGTTACGTACCAGGTAGACCCGCTCCCCGCCAGCGTGGGCTGCTGCCCTGTCGCCGCGCCCAGGCGGTCACGCCACTCGCCGAGCCGCGGCTCCACCGCAAGTGCCGCCGGCTCCAGGTCGTTCCCATTGGCGCCTTGGGGCCCTCCCATGGAGTCCCAGGCCTTGTAGACCGCGGCCGTGTTGACGCCGAACGGCGGCGTCAACAAGGTGTACGCCCGGCCCTCCACCTCCATGAAGTCGAGCGGCTCCAAGACCTCACCCGTCCCTGTCACCATGGCGCGCCCACCTGCAAGACAGAAGGGCACATCGGAACCGAGCTTGGCGGCCAGTTCGGCACCTCTGCGCTCTCCGGCCAACCCCGCCCAGCGCAGTACTGCAGCGGCATCGGCGCTGCCTCCTCCCAGCCCTCCCCCTGCCGGGACGCGCTTGACCAGCCGGACCTGAGCCCGAATGCCGAGCAGGTCGAGGGCGCGGACCGCCAAGTTTGTCCCGTCTGCCGGCACCTCTGCGTGGCCACCGAGCGCCGCTCCTGCGTCAACCACCTCGATGCCGTACCCGGGAAAGAAATACAGGCTGTCCGCCAGGTCCACGGTCACCATCTCGGACTCGAGCGTGTGGAAACCATCGGGGCGCCGCCCCGTTACCCTCAGCGACAACGTCAGCTTCGCCAACGCCCTAACCTCTGAGCCCATCAACCCGGGGCCCTGTCGGGGCAGTGCCGCTTGCATGCCGGCCGCTTGCATGCCGGCCGCTTGCATGCCGGCCGCAGGTATGTCAGGCGTACCGCTCACTTTGCCCACCCTTCTCTTTACGCCTCTTCCCTTAAACCGCTGACCGTGCAGCGGCCGCCAGCCGCCCCCAGTCGTGCACGGACAGTTCTTCAGCGCGCGCTCGTTCGTCTATGCCGGCAATTTCGAAAGCGGTATTAGGCACGTTTTCGCCCGCCAGCGAACGGCGCAACATCTTGCGACGCTGTGCGAAGCCGGCACGCACCAAGCGGAAAATCTCGGGAGCTGTCGCCACCTGCGCGTCGACGGCGGGGGACGGTCGCCTGGTTATTGACACGAGAGCCGAGCCGACTCTGGGCCTCGGCACGAACACCGATGATGGCACGGTCCCAGGCATGGCCGCCTCAGCCCAGTATGCGATCTTTACCGAGACGGCCCCATAGGCGTCGGCACCCGGCTGGGCTACAAGGCGGTCCCCGACTTCTTTTTGCACCATGACCGTCATGCGCGCCACGGCGGGCACCTTGTCAAGCAGATCGGCGACCAAAGGGGTAGCCACGTTGTAGGGGAGGTTGGCCACCAGCGACCACTCTTCGTGCCCCTCCAGTAGCTCCTCCCAGGCAAGCTCCATGGCATCGGCCTGCACCACGCGGACTCGCTCTGACTGCTCTCGCACCAGGTACCGGTCGAGGACACTGCGCAGGACCGGCACGAGGTAGCGGTCCTTTTCCACCACCACGACCTCGGCCCCCACTTCGGCCAAAGCGATGGTCAACGAACCGAGGCCGCCCCCCACCTCGACGACGTGATCGCCTGCCTGCGTGCCGGCGATCCGCACGATACGCCGCACCGTGTTGGGGTCGGCCACGAAGTTCTGCCCCAAGGCCCGGCTGGGCATCAAGTGGTTGTCTTCCAGAAGTGCCAGGATCTGCGGGCGCGAAAGTGTCACGCCGGCAGGCCGAACGCCTCGCACGCGCCGGCCCACGAGGCGGCCTCCACCTCCCCGGCTCCGACCCCCTTGACGGCGGCTACGGCGGCGCCAACCACGGGGACCAACCCCGGCGTGTTGGGCTTGCCCCGGTGCGGCACCGGCGCCAGGAAAGGTGAATCGGTCTCGACCAGCAACCGGTCCAACGGGCAGATCAGTGCGGCTTCCCTTATATCCGAGGCGTTCTTGAAGGTGATGATCCCACTGAACGACAACCGCGCCCCTATATCCAGCGCGCGCCTGGCCTCCTGCGGGCCTCCCGTAAAGCAGTGGATTATCGTGCGTGCCGGCACACCCTCCGCCCGGAGGATGGCAAAAGTGTCGTCCCACGCTTCGCGGGTGTGAACGATAAGCGCGAGGTCCAGTCGGTTGGCCAGTGCGACCTGGGCCGCGAAGGCTTCTCGCTGGACGTCCCTAGGGGACAAGTCGTAGTGGTAATCAAGGCCGCACTCGCCGATCCCCACCAATTTGGACCTGCGCTCGAGCAGTGGCACCACGGTGCTGACGCCCTTGGACGCCTCGTGGGGATGCAGGCCGACAGTGGCCCAGACCCCGTCGTTAGCCTCGGCCGCGTCGAGAACTGCGGCCGAAACCTCGGCGTCCGTCCCCACCGACACCATGCGCGCCACCCCGGCGGCGCGAGCCTGTGCCAGCGCGTCATCAGGCAAACCGTCGTAAGGGATATGGCAATGGCTGTCGAACCACACGTCGGGGCGCTCCCTCTAGTTGGAGAGCCGGGGGAACAGCGGGGCGCCCTTCTCCACTGGCAAGCCCCCCGGGTAACCGCCCCAGCGGGCCGCTTCGGGGAGCTGAGCATGCGCCGGCGAGCCGCTGAGGCCGATGCGGCGCCAGATCTCTGCAGGCGCTCTGGTCAGAGCGGGCGAGGCCAGGACGGCGACGAGGCGTAAGACCTCTAAGGCATCGCCCAGCACGGCGTCCACCGCCGGCCCGGGTTCTGCCCTCCACGGCTCCGCCGCCTCGAGCGCAGCGTTCGCTCCCCGGACCAGGCGCCAAGTGGCATCGAGAGCCTCACTGGGGGCAACGCGCTCCCAGGCCTCGGCCACCTCTGCATATACCTCCTCGGCCAGCGCCGACAGAGCACTGTCGGGGCGCGGGGCGGGCCCCACCCCGCCACACTTGCTCTGCACCACAGCGCACACGCGAGCGAGCAGGTTCCCAAGATTGTTGGCGAGGTCGGCGTTGTAGCGGGCAACCATCCCCTCGTAGGAGAACTCGCCGTCAGGGCCAAAAGGTTGGTCCCGCAGGAAATGGTACCGGTACCCGTCCACGCCGAAGTCCGCCACCAAGTCTGCCGGCGATATCTGGTTGAAAGCGGTCTTGGACATCTTTTCTCCACCGACCAGCAAGTAGCCGTGGACCGAAATGCGGTGCGGCGGCTCGATCCCGGCAGCCATACACAGCGCCGGCCAGTACACGCAGTGGAAGCGAAGGATGTCCTTGCCGATCAGGTGGTGCACCGCCGGCCACCACTTGTCGAAGCGCGCCTCGTCCGAGCCGTAGCCGACCGCCGTGGCGTAATTGATAAGGGCGTCGTACCACACGTAAAAGACGTGCTTGCCGTCCCATGGCACCTTCACCCCCCAGTCAAGCGAGGTGCGGGTCACGGAGACGTCCTGCAGGCCGCCCTTAATTAGGCCGAGCGCTTCGTTCCTCTTGCTCTCGGGCGACACCGCCCCCGGGTTCTGCGAGTACCACTCGAGCAGCCGGTCGGTGAGAGCGGACAGGCGGAAAAAGTAGTTCTCTTCCTCGAGCAGCTCGACCGGGCGCTTGTGGACCGGGCAGTTGCCGTCCTCCAGGTCACCCGGGGCGTAGTACGCCTCGCAGGCCACGCAGTACAGGCCCTCGTAGGTGCCCAAGGTGATCCAACCGTTGTCGTACGCGGCCTGCATGAGCGCTTGGACGGCCAGGTGGTGGCGGGGCTCAGTGGTGCGGATGTAGTCGTCGTTGGACACGTCGAGCAGTTCCCAGGCATCCCGGAAACGGGCGCTGTAGCGGTCCGCCTGCTCCAACGGTGTCAACCCGTTGGCCTCGGCGCTGCGCTTGACTTTGAGCCCGTGCTCGTCTGTCCCGGTTAGGAACATCACGTCGTCGCCGGTCAAGCGGTGCCAGCGCGCCAGGGCGTCGGCGGTCACCGTCGTGTAGGCGTGGCCGATGTGCGGCGCGTCGTTGACGTAGTAGATCGGTGTAGTGACGTAGAAGCGGGCCACCCGGACAGGGTACACAGGGGCGGGCACCGGCCCCGTTCCGGGGCTCCCCGCCGGCTAGTGCTCGGCTTGCTCGTGCCCGGTGCCGGCCCGGGGGCCAGGTCCGACGACGACGACATACTCACCCTTGGCCTTCGCCGCCGCGCCGGACTCCACTGCCTCTCCCAGCCGGCCCCTCCACACTTGTTCGTGCAGCTTGGTGAGCTCGCGGCACACCGCCACGGGCCGCTCCGGCCCGCACGCGTCGAGCAGGTCCACCAAGAGGCGCTGCGCCCGGTAGGGGGATTCGTAGACCACAACGGCGCGTTCGCCCTCGGCGGCAACGGCCGCCAATCTTTCCTTGCGTTCCCGGCCCTGGCGGGGGATGAAGCCCTCGAAGCACCAACGGTCGGTGGCCAGCCCGGAAACCACAAGTGCGGCGAGGGCGGCGGAAGGGCCGGGCACGACCTCCACGTCGAAGCCGGCCTCGATGGCGGCACTTACGAGGCGGCCACCCGGGTCGCTCACCATAGGTGTCCCGGCGTCGGTGACCAGCACAATGCGAGCACCCGCCTCCAAGCGCTCGAGAGCCGCCTGCGTGGTGGCGGCTTCGTTGAAGCGGTGGTGGGCCACCAGGCGCGGCCCCGATATCGAAGCGTGGGAGAACAGCTTCATGGTGCGCCGGGTGTCCTCGCAGTAGACGAGGTCGGCACCGGCCATGGCTTCGACCGCTCTCGGCGAGAGGTCGCCAAGGTTGCCTATGGGAGTCGACACCACCACGACGGCAGCCTTCTTTGGCTCAGCACTTACCGGCCCGGCCTCTTGGGGCCCCGCCGCCTCCGGCCCCACCCTGGCGCCCGCGGGGCGCTCGCGCTTAGCCCCTTTGTGCCGAGGGGGCCTGGGGCGCTCAGACGTTGAAGCGGATTTCGAGGACATCGCCGTCGGCGACCACGTACTCCTTGCCCTCGACACGCAACTTGCCTGCATCCCGAGCGCCGGACCACGACCCGAGCGTCAGTAGTTCGTCCCAGTGCACGACCTCGGCCCGGATGAAACCTCGCTGCAGGTCCGAGTGGATGACACCGGCACACTCGGGCGCCTTGGCACCCGCCCGGAAAGTCCACGCTCTCGACTCCTTGTCCCCTGTAGTGAAAAAGGTGCGCCGCCCGAGCAGGCGGTACGCGGCCTGCGCCACCCGGGGCAGAGCGCCTTCGCCCAGCCCTAGCCCCTCCATAAGCTCGGCGCGGTCCCCGGGTGCGAGCTGTGCAGCTTCGGCCTCCAGCTTCACGCTCACGCCGAGCACCTCTGCGGCGCCACCCAGCTCGTCTGCCACGGGCTTGATCAAGGGCTCATCCTCACCCACCTGGTCCTCGCCCAAGTTGACGACGGCGAAAACCGGCTTGTTGGTCAGCATGAAAAAGGGCTTGAGCTGTTCGCGGTCCTCGTCGCTCACATCGGCCCGGTATAAGGGCGTCCCGTCGGCGAGGATGCGAACGGCCTTTTCGAGCGCGACCACCTGCCCTTCCAGGGACTTGTCCTGCTTGGCAGCTTTGCGGCGGCGCTCGAGCTGGGTCTCGGCGCTGGCATGGTCCGCCAGCACGAGCTCGAGCTCGAGGACCCCCAGGTCATCGAGGGGGTCGTTGCCCCCGGCCACGTTGTCGTCGTGGAAGGCGCGCAACACCAGGCAGATGGCGTCGGCCTCGCGGATCCCGCCGAGGAAGCGGTTGCCGAGCCCCTCCCCCGTCGACGAGCCCGCCACCAGGCCGGCGATATCAACCAGCTCGACGCCGGCATGCACCACCTTGCGGGACTTGCTCATCCCTGCCAGGGCGTCCAGCCGGTGATCGGGCACCTGGGCCACCCCCACGCTCGTCTCCGTGGTGGAGAAGGGATGGGTCGCCACAAGGGCATTACCGCCGGTCAAGGCGTTGAAGAGGCTCGACTTGCCCGAATTGGGCAAGCCCACAAGTCCGATGCGTTCCACCTGACGAGGGTACTTGGCTGAGGTACCCTCGGGTTGAAGCCCACATGTTGGACCACCTGTTCCTCGACACCGTCGGAGTGCTGCGTGCTGCGCTCGACGACACTCTCCTAGAACGCCCCGGCCAAGAAGACCGGCTGGTGTTCGACATGCTCAATGGCGACCTGATCTGGGAGAGCTCTGTGAGCCTGCCAGGGGACGGGGACCCGCCCCGGGTCACAGCCGACATCAACCTGGACTGGTCGGCATGGAGCCAGGCGGCCTGGCGGGGCCTGGCGGCAGGCGAAGAGGTCGACGGGGCACCAGAGATCGGCATTGAGATCGTTTTCCGGGCACAGCGCCTCGCTTCGCGGCCCGCGCTGTCCAAGGTGCTCGAAGTCCTGCCCCCAACCAGCCCGCTGTTTGGCAGCGAGCCCCTTGCTCGCTCCGCTCCCATCATCGAGGAAGCCTACGACGACGAGGGGCCGGCGGAGATAGCCGTAGAGGTGGCGTACGAAGGCACTTACCGGCTGCCCGCACCCGCGGAAGAGGACGGCGCGGACAGCGAGACCCTCTTCCCAGCCTGGGCCAGGGGCCGTGGGCCCGATGCCGCCGGCCGCCTGGGTGCCACTCGCCAGGTTAGCGCCGCGACAAAGGCCACTCTCGAAGCACTTGGAGCGTGGCTGGCGTCAACCCTTGTCCACCTGGCCGACCTTGACCTGGACTACCTGCCTCCCGCCGAGGAGGAAGAGGAGGACTGACCGGCCTCGCCCCAGCTTCTTCCTGGCCGCAGCAAGCCGCGCCCCGGTTATCATCAGGCGGGCGCCACCAGGGAACACCATGGGGCCGCTTGCCCGCCGGATCGTTATGGCACAGGAGGCACGCAGGCGTGGACGTGACGCTGTCCAAACGGGGCGACTACGTGATGAGGGCGGCGATCTGTCTGGCCCGTGCCTTCGCCGAGGGCAGTTCCCGCAAGATCCGGGAGGTCGTCGACGCCACCGACGTACCACGCAGTTTTGCCTCGCAGATCCTCGCCGACCTGGTGAGGGCCGGTATTGCCACCTCCAAGGCGGGCAGGGACGGCGGCTACCGGCTCGCCCGCCCACCGGCGCAGGTCACCGTGCTCGAAGTGGTCGAGGCGGCGGAAGGGCCCTTGCGCTTCGACCGCTGCGCCCTGGGGGACGGTCCGTGCCGCTGGCAGGACGTATGCCCTCTGCATGAGACATGGTCAGAGGTCGCGATGGCGCTACGGCAGCTGCTCGCTTCGACCAGCCTCGAAGAGGTGGCCGAACGCGACGCCGCCATCGAATCCGGGACCTACGCGGTGCCGGCCTCCTCGCACCGCGCCAACCCGACCGCCATAGAGATGACAGACACGGTACAGGTGGAGCTCGGCGCCCCCAGCCTCCACGTCGCCCTGGCACGCGAATGCGACCGCCTCGGGACGGTGGCGTCTACGGCCAAAACAAGCCATACCTCGCTTACCCCGGTGGGCGCCAACGGCGATGTGCACTACCTGCTTGCCTGGAGGGAGCCTTCCGGTGAGGTGCCCAGCTGGGTCGAGGGACGGCTTTCAGTGAAGGCCGTGGACGACGA
>DASSZK010000183.1:0-5073 GCA_035702845.1 Acidimicrobiales bacterium | reverse complement strand
GATCCGCGCGAGTGAGGGCATCTGACACCATTTCGACAAGGCCCGGACGTGAAACCGTCCTCGCGGAAAGGTTGACGGCGACCCTCAGATCGGGCGCCACCTTCCGCCATTGGCTCAGCTGGCCGAGCGCAGTGTCTAGCGCCCACCAAGTCAAGGGGTCGATGAGCCCCGCGTGCTCAGCAAGGGGGATGAACTCGTCCGGCGGCACGAAGCCAAGATCTTCGTGCGACCAGCGCGCCAGAGCCTCGAAGGAAAGAAGGGCCCCCGTGCTTACCTCGTGCACCGGCTGGTAGTGAAGGGTGAGCCCCCCGTCGTCGATGGCGCGGCGCAGCTCGCCCGCCATGGAGAGCTGGCGGAGCGTCGTGCGGTCCGAGCCGGTGTCGTACAGCCAGAACCCGCCCGGCTTCTCCTTCGCCTCGTACATGGCGATGTCGGCTTGGCTCATGAGCCTTTGTGCTGTGGAATGGCCGGCGCGCCCGATAGCGACCCCGATGCTGGCGCTGAGGCGCAGTTCGACCGGGGTGGACACGATCGGTTCGAGGATGGTCGCCTGCAGCCCGGAGGCGCTGTCGCGGGCGGTTGCCTGCAGGTTGTGCCCTTGGAGCATGACCCCGAACTCGTCGCCCCCCAAGCGCGCGACGAACGTCCCATCTCCACCGGTAAAGGGGGCCAGTCTCTGGGCTATCTCCGTAAGCACGGTGTCACCCGTCTGGTGCCCCAGAGTGTCGTTCACCTGCTTGAAGCCGTCCATGTCGATGATGAAGACTGCAACTTCGCGCTCGGTGTCGCCGACCCACAGGGCCTCGCTCACCTGCTGGAAAAATGACGTGCGGTTGGGCAGCCCGGTCAAAGAGTCGTGGCGCGCCTCGTGCTCACGAAGGGCCGCCTCGTAGGCCAACTTGTCGATCAGCGCGGACTTGCGCAGTACCACAGCAGCGTTGCCAGCCAATGCGCTCAACACGGCTACGTCGCCTTCGTCGAAGCCGCCATGGATGAAGGGGCGATCGGCCACCATGAGATAGCCGCTGCTCGGGTCCCCCGACGCGAAGGGGACCAAGACGGCTTCGGAAGCACCCAGCTCGTCCAACAGTGCCGCGCTACCGGGCGCACCTGCTTTGACCGCCGCCGGGCGGTTGCCGAGTGCCTCGCGGGTAGCGGGGCCCAGCGGGTGGGCTTCTGAGAACTTCACCGGCCCGTCGCCGTCGAGGCGGGCGTGGAGGGCCAGGTGCTCTAGAGGCGGCTCCAGGGCTATGGCTACTGCGGCGGTCCCAGAAGACATGAGGTCGCGAGCCTGTTCGAGGAGGGTGCCGATGAGCTCACGAGCGCCCCCAGGGGCCCCGTCGAGTGCTCTGACCGAAGAGAACAGCTTTTGGAGGTCCCGGTGCTGGCGGCGAGCAATCTGGGTCCGGTGCCAGACGACGCCTCCGGGCACGGCCAGGGCGCTGAACAACAAGATGGCGGCGGGGCTGAGGGAAGTGACGGTGACGGCCAATATCCCCACCACCGCGGACAGCGCCGCCCCAAGGGCTGCCTCGGTCGCCAAAGGTAGTAGAGGCGGCAGGTTGCTGCGCCCCCGGACTACGCCGATGACGCTGACCACCCCGGCAGCGTCGAGGGCCTCCATCGCTCCTACTGCGGCCGCGGCCGCCAGCCATCCGTACCAGGCAAGAGGGGAATGCCCGGTGATCACCCCGTGGTAGGCCAGCAAGCCGATCGCTACGGCCCAGGATTCAACCAGATAGCTCGGGACACCGCGGACCGGGTTCTTGCGCCGCTGGACCATCATCGCCAGCTGGCCGGCGAAGCAGGCGGTCAGTACCAATACCGGGTTGAGGAACACGATCCCGACGAGGATCGGGATCTCGATGACCGATGCACTGAAGCTGGCCCGGCGGTTGCGCACCGGTACGGCGAAGCTGGAGGTCGCCCAGCACCCGACGGCTACTACCGGCCACAGAAGTGGGTGGTTGCCGAGCGCAGGCTGGAGGTCGTCGAGGAACGCCGCATAGAAGGCACCGAGCCCGCCGGCCAGAAGGCCGACGACCGCGATCGCCCGCGCCGGCTCGGAGAGCCGTTGAGGTCGGTGCTTTGGTGCCTGTTCGGTTGCCATTTGTCTCCCCGAAGCGCTCGGGCGTGCCGTAAGAAATCTCGGCCGCGCCGGCAAGGTCTGTAGGCAACGGCTGCCAGCTGGTCTTTTGTGGTGCCGCTTAAGGACTGTCCGCCACGCAGAGGAAGATGCTTGACACCGAGCGCGCAATTAGGGAAGAATCGGAAGCGACGTAAACAACACAACCGTTACCGGGAGAGCCACTTCGGGGTAACGGGCGTGACAACTTCACATATCTGCGGAGGTGAACTACATGCGTAATCGCGGCTTCACTTGCGACTGAGTCTCCCTTCTACTAGCTCGGTTTCTTACCGACCAAAATGATGTGACGACGGCGCCGGGGGCCCAGTGCGCAAACCCCGGCCTCCAGCGCCGCCGTCAATTCGCCGAGCGTAGTTGCTATCGGCATGCACATCTCGGTCGTTGAGAACTTTTTGGGCGCCGCTGAGACCGTGTAGTCCGCTTTTTGCAATTCCGAGCGGGTCGACTTTGGCGCGCCCCGTAATGGGCGCAAGCGGCGTGTGCGCGTGACTTGCAAGTGCTTCGGGGCTTACTCGGGCCTAGGCCGGCGCATGGCGGCGAGCGCCAGCAGGTCGGCGAAGGCGAACAGGACGCCGAGGGCCACGAGCGTGTACTCCAGGGCAGGCGGCTGCACCATAAAGAACGGCGCAATGATGATGAAGGCGGCAGTGGCCATCACGAACAGGTGCTGGCCTGCCTCCTCGCGCCCGATGGGTCTCATAGCCATAATCGGAAAGCCTAACTCATGCTGCCGGCATGCTTCACTCCGCAGGCGACAGCCCGCTGTCGAGCCCTGTGCCGGCCCAGTCTGTGCCGGCCCAGTCTGTGCCAACAGAGAGCGGCACGAGCACGGCTTCACCGGCCTCATCGGACGCGTCCAGGTCGACGTCAAAAGAGATGGCCCAGTCCCCGTCGCCTTCAGGGTCGTCCAGGACCTGGTCCACCCGCCACCTGCGGCGATCGGTCGGACCGTCGTGGACATGGAAGCGAGCCGCGGCTCGAGCCGCCGGGCCGGTGCCGAGCTCCGCATGGGTTTGGTGGTAGGCGGCCATGGCTTCTTGCCAACGGGCTGCGTCCCATCCCTTGTCGCCGTCGAGTTCTCCCAGCTCCCGGTAGGCGCGCCGGGCCGCCAGCTCGACGCGGCGGAAGCAGGCGTTGCGGACCATTACCTTGAAGGCCCGGGACCTCGCCGTGACACGGTCCTGTGACTGGTCCTTCTGCTGCCGGGAGTGGCCGGGGCCACCGCCCGCGCTCAGCGGTGCCAGTAACTCCTCAGGGTGGCTCATCCGCTCCCACTCGTCGAGCAGGCTGGAGTCGACCTGGCGTACCAGCTCCCCGAGCCACTCGGTGATGTCGCGAAGTTCTTCGGTCTTGGCATCTTCGGGGACGTTTTGCGCCAACGCCTTGTACGCATCGCTCAGGTAGCGCAGTAGCAGACCTTCGCTGCGGGCCACGCCGTAGTAGGCGACGTACTCGTGGAAGGTCATGGCCCGCTCGTACATGTCCCTGACGACTGACTTGGGCGCCACGTTGTGGTCCCGTGCCCAGGGGTGGCGCAGGCGGTAGGAACCGAACGCCGTATATAAGAGGTCCGCCAGCGGTTTGGGGTGTTCGAGGGCGGCCAGGACCTCCATGCGCTGCTCGTACTCGACCCCCTCTTCTTTGAGCTGGGCCAGCACTTGGTCTTTACGCTTTTCGAGCTGGGCGGCGAGCACCGGCCAGGGGCCCTCCAGCGTGGACTCCACAACCGAGACGATGTCGAGCTCCAGCGGGCCGGGCGCCTCGGACAGTAGTGGGAGGGCTTCCAGTGCGAACAGGCTGAGCGGGTGGTTCAGGGCAAAGTCGTCCTGCAGGTCGACGGTCACCCGCACGGTGCGGCCCAGTTCGTCCGGCTCGGCCAAACGTTCGAGCACCCCGGCGCTGACAAGGGACCGGTACATGCCGATGGCTTGGCGTATGTGGCGGCGTTGCGCTGGGCGGGCGTCGTCGTTGTCCGTGAGCAGGCGCTTCATTGCGGCGAACCCGTCACCAGGGCGGTCGAGCACTTGAAGAAGCATGGCGTGAGTGACCTTGAACTGGGAAGGCAAAGGGCCGGGTGGCGCGGCAACGAGCCGGTTGAAGGTGCCTTCGTCCCAGTGCACGAAGCCCTTTGGAGGCTTGGGCCGTACAAGTTTGCGCTTCTTGGCCGGGTCGTCGCCGGCACGTGCGACCGCCTTGTCGTGCTCGGCGACGTGTTCGGGAGCCTGTGCGACGACGCTGCCCGCCAGGTCGTAGCCCGCTCGCCCGGCGCGCCCAGCCATTTGGTGGAACTCTCTTGGCAGCAACAAGCGGCTGGTCGTGCCGTCGTACTTGGACAGCGCAGTGAAAAGTACGGTGCGGATGGGGACGTTGATCCCGACCCCCAAGGTGTCGGTCCCGCACACGACCTTTAGGAGGCCTTCCTGGCAGAGGCGCTCCACCAGGCGCCGGTAACGAGGCAACATACCGGCGTGGTGCACGCCGATCCCTTGGCGCAGTAAACGGGCCAGTACCTGGCCGAAACCCTTGGCGAAGCGAGTGCCGGCAACTGCAGAGGCGATCGCGTCGCGCTCAGGCCGGGTAGTCAGCTGCATGCTGGTTAGGGCCTGGGCACGCTCGACCGCCGATTTCTGCGTGAAATGAACGGCATATACCGGCGCCATGCCGGATGCGGCGAGCTCCTCGATCGTGTCGTGCACAAGCGTGCGGGCGTAGCGGTAGTCCAGGGGCACCGGGCGCTCTGCGGAAGTGACCACGGTTGTCGACTTGCCTGTACGTCTGCGCAAGTCGTCCACGAAGCGCGATACATCGCCCAGTGTCGCCGACATGAGGACGAACTGTGCTCGGCGCAGTTCGATGAGCGGGACCTGCCAAGCCCAGCCCCTGTCAGGGTCCGCATAAAAGTGGAACTCGTCCATGACGACCTG
>DASSZK010000328.1:0-10288 GCA_035702845.1 Acidimicrobiales bacterium | reverse complement strand
AGCCTGACAAGCCTGACAAGCCTGACAAGCCTGACAAGCCTGACAAGCCTGACAAGCCTGACAAGCCTGACAAGCCTGACAAGCCTGACAAGCCTGACAAGCCTGACAAGCCTGACAAGCCTGACAAGCCTGACAAGGTGCGCCTGCCGGGTCTACCTGGCCGCCGGAGCGACGAGGCTGTCCAGGGCGTCCCGGATCTCATAGGAAAGGTTTGCCATCCCTCGAGCGGTCGGTATTAGGTTGGGTGCCGGTGGCCCGACCAGACCACTGGCGGAGCGCCACTCGGGGCTCGACCCCGAACGACCCAGCGCCGGGCCCAAGAGCAGCCTCGCACCTAAAAGCGAAGGGGGCGGATGAGCCCATGCCGTTTTCCATCCGAGCCATTTCCACCTACTGCTTCATAGCGACAGGTGACGGGCCCGCCCAAGTGGTGTGGGCAGAGGTTGGTCGCGACGACGACGGCGGGGGCCATACGCCGGTTACCGTGTCGATGGCGGGGCCGGACATAGTGTGCGCTGACCTGTGGCAGGGAGAGGTCGGTCCGGGCCAGAAAGCTAGAGCCGAGCTCGCGTTTACCCCTCGTCCAGGACGGGGAGGTTTCGCCGAAGGTGAGCCGCTCGAGGTCGACGTGGTCGTCTCTTTCCCCGACGGAAAGAGCGAGCGTTCGCTGCACCACATCGTCGCCCACGAACCGGGGTGGGCGATGTACATGGTCAGCCACTTCCACTACGACCCCGTCTGGTGGAACACGCAGGCCGGTTACACATCCGCCTGGGACGACCTGGCATGGGCGCAGGACAGCCGTGACACCTTCCAGCACAACGGGCTGGTGCTCGTCGAGGCCCACCTCGAGCGTGCCCGTATGGACCCCGACTACAAGTTCGTGCTCGCCGAGGTCGACTACCTGCAGCCGTTCTGGCACCTGTACCCAGATCGGCGCGACGAGATCCGGGCTTTGGTCGGGCAGGGGAGGATGGATCTCGTCGGTGGCACCTATAACGAGCCGAACACCAATTTGGTGGGTTATGAGACAGCCGCTCGCTGCGCTGTCTACGGCATGGGTTTCCAGCGTGATGTGATGGGGGCGAGCCCGGCCACGGCCTGGCAGCTGGACGTCTTCGCGCACGACCCGTCGTTCCCGTCGTTGATGGCCCAAGCCGGGGTGCTCTCCAGTTCGTGGGCACGTGGCCCGTTCCACCAGTGGGGCCCCAAGCACCACGCCGGCTCCACGACGTGGATGCAGTTCCCGAGCGAGTTCGAATGGCTCGGCCCGGACGGTGCAAGCCTGGTGACGAGCTATATGGCGGACCATTATTCGGCCGGGTGGCAGTTGGATGGGGCGGCCACTGTCGAAGAAGCGATGGCGAAGGCGTACGAACTGTTTTGCGACTTGGCAGCGGTGAGCGCCGGTAAATGCGTCATGCTCCCAGTTGGTACCGACTACACGCCGCCCAACCGCTGGGTTACAGAGCTGGCGCGGGCCTGGAATGCGAAGTACATCTCTCCGGCCCTTATGCCTGCGTTGCCCAAGGATTTCTTTGCCGCCCTTGACGCCGACCTGGCGGTTCGCAGTGACGAAGCGCAAGCGCCTGCCCGCCTTCTGCCCCAGACCCGGGAGATGGGGCCGGTCTACACGGGCAAGGACGTCTCCTTTATCGACACAAAACAGGCTAACCGCCTGGCGGAGCATGAGCTTGCCGAAGCGGAGACGTGGGCGACCTTTGCGCTAGGACTGGGTTACGCCTATCCCGAGCGCGCTTTGGACAAGGCTTGGCGCCAACTTGTGTTCAATTCCCACCACGACGGGATCACGGGCTCGGAGTCCGACCAGGTTTACCTGGATCTCCTGGGAGGGTGGCGCGAGGCCTTCGAATTGGCGCGAGGAGTGAAGGAGCGGGCGCTCGCCGAGCTTTCGTCGCACACGCCCGGACCGGCGGTGGGCGCCGATGGCGCCACGGTCGTCGTTTTCAACCGGATGGGGCACCCTCGCTCGGGCCTCGTGCGCGCCGAGGTGCCCGTGGCGGTAGCCCCTGGTGTGGTACAGCGTCAGGGAGGGCTCGGAGCAGTGACCGTGATCTCCCCCTCGGGCGAAGACGTCCCGTGCTTGGTCACTGCTGCGACAGGAGTGACCGGGGCGACTGGTACGGGTCGTCCGGTGCCCGGCCCCGACCGCCAAGCGGTAATCGTCGAGTTCGTTGCCCACCAGGTCCCGGCCTTCGGTTGGCGTTGTTACCGGGTGGTCCTCGGGCCTGGTCCCAGCAACAGCGATGGGTGGTCTGCGCTTCAAGGCGCCGTGATCTCAAATGAGCACTGGCGGGTGGTGGCGGACCCCCGCCGGGGAGGATGCCTGTCCTCGGTCGTCGAAATAGCCACGGGGGTGGACCTGGTGGCGGATGGGGAAGTCGCCAACGAACTGGTGGTGTACGAGGAGTACCCGACCCATCCCCAGATGTCGGAGGGACCATGGCACCTCATGCCTCGCCGGGAGCTGGCCAGGTCTTCTCGAGCCGTTAGCGCCGTGTCGGCCGAGCGCAGTTGCCTGGGAGAGCGCCTGGTCATATCCGGCGAAATTGCTGGAGCTCGCTACACACAGGTCGTCAGCCTGATAACCGGGCAGCGGCGCATAGAGTTGTCGATCTTTATCCATGACTACGATGGTGTGGACAGGTTGGTGCGGCTGCGCTTCGGTTTTTCCGGCCAGGGCGCGTCCCCGCTGGCCGAGACCGGTCAGTCGGTCATCGGACGTAGCCGCGGGTTGGTGGGGCGTGACAGCGCCGAGTTCCCTTGGACATTGGACTCTCCCGCACAAAATTGGGCAGGTATCGGCCCGTCGCTCCTGGTCCGGTTAGCCACACGTGAAAGCGGGCGGGAGGGCGCTCTCTCATTGGGGGTCGGCGACGTGGTGGTCCCCGACCAAATGGGCGCCGCTTTGGCGGCCAGTACCCGCGCTCTTGTCCTGTCTTTTCTACAAAAGGGTGTGACGGCGTCCTGTTCACCAGCCGGCTCAAACCGCTACGGAGGACTATCCGGAGATTCCAACCTTCCCGATTTCCGCCTGGTTGTGGGCGGTCCGCGGGACAACGCGTTCACGGCCGCCGTACTGGAGGACGCCGGTGACGACGTGGCCCGGTTCGTACGAGGGAGATTGGCGGCCGCCGGGCGGGTGCGGGCCCTGGTTTGGGCGCATCCCCGTCCGCACGACCCGGCGTCGCCCGTCGTCGACGTGCGTTCAGTTCTCGACCTGCCCGTCCTGATTATCGCCGGTGATGGCGAGGAGGCCACGTCGGACGAGCTGGCCGCTCTTGCCGCAGAGGTCGCACGTGAAGGGACCTTTTCGGTCGACGAAGCGCCGTTCCCGGGCAATGGCCCGGCCCCGGTGCCAGCCCCGCCTTCGCACACAGCAGCAGTACTGAACCGGGGCACGCCCGGCTACGTGGTAGGCGAAGACGGCGCGCTTTACGTTTCGCTGCTGCGCTCGTGCACGGGCTGGCCCTCGGGTGTATGGATCGACCCGCCCCGGCGGACCGCTCCGGACGGCTCCAACTTCGAGCTCGAACATTGGGACCACGAATTTACCCACGCCATTGTCGGCGGGTGGGGCGATTGGCGCAGCCTCGGCACCGTGCGCGAAGGGCGCGAGTTCAATGCCCCGCTCTCGGTGTCGGTCGTGGCGTCGCCATTGGCCGGGGGCGGCTTCGGGAACCTCGGCTATGAGGGCTCGTTTATCGAGCTCCGCGCTGGGACTGGCGATGTCCAATTGATGAACGTGAAGCCGTACGGGCACAATTTGGCAAGGGGCGTACTGGCCTCGTCGCCGCATACCTCACCCCTGTCTGCCGGCGAGAGCGAAGTGCCCGAAGCTTTCGAAGTGCCCGAAGACTTCCAGGTCCCTCAAGCTTTCGAAGTATCCGTCCGGGCCTACGAAACGAGTGGGGCTCCCGCCTCGATGTCGCTTGGCGCAGGCGTGTTCGTACCCGAGGCTGTTTCGCGTTGTGAC
Source organism: Acidimicrobiales bacterium (assembly GCA_035702845.1). Lineage (GTDB taxonomy): Bacteria > Actinomycetota > Acidimicrobiia > Acidimicrobiales > Palsa-688 > JAJZMF01. The sequence goes on along the minus strand of DASSZK010000328.1, from coordinate 6,291 downwards.
CTGATGGAGACCGCCGGAGGCCACGAAGAGCAAAGCGCCAGCGGGCCGATCGCCCTGGGGCCATGCGAGGTAGTGACCGTGCGTGCCCGGCTCCGGCAGGCACGGGCCAAACAGGTCGCTCTTGGTGCCAAACACGTCGGTCTTGGGGACGGGGACGGCGCTCGCCTCAGCGAGCCCGCGGGCCCCGCAGCCCTGGCCGTACTCGAGTGCGAGACGGCCCAACCCGTCTACGGCCGCTACTGGTTGCACAACAAAGGCCCCGCACCATTGGGCAACAGCCTGCTTGCCGTGCACGTGCGCCCAATGTCGCTCTGCGCCGTCCCCGGGGGTGACCCTGTGGAGGTGGAAGTCTCGGTGTCTTCCGGTGCCACCGCCGGCACCCAGGAGGGGGACGTCGAGGTCCTTGTCCCCAAAGGTTGGGTGTGGCGCGTCGGTGGAGTCACGTCCGAGCAAAGAGGTCCGGGCTCGGCGGGCATTTTCAGCCTCGCTCCCGGAGCCTTTCGCCGGTTCAAGCTACAGGTCGATGTCGCTCCACGAGCCCGCCCGGGACGGTATTTCGTCCTGGCCAGGGTCACGGATGGCCATGGCCAGGCCATAGAGGATGTTGTTACCGTAGACGTCGTTGGCCGCCTGGGCCCGCCCCGCGCGCAAGGGCGCCTTACGTTTTCTCCGGAGGTGGCAGGGGAGCTGGAATTGGAGCTCGGCGCCACCGCGCTCAGGGTGGCCGCCGGCGGGACGGCACACGCGCAGTTGAGGATGAAGAACCGCACCAAGTCCGAGATCCACGGCGAGGTGCAGCTGATCTCCCCTCTGGAAACGTGGCCGTACACTGGCCCGTGGGTACAGCCTTTTGCGGTGGCGCCAGGAGGCACGCGGGCGTGCGCGCTGGCCGTCCGCGCCCCTTTGGGTAGCTCGTCGTTGCACTCGTGGTGCTTGCTCAAGGTGATGTACTTCGGCCGGGTCTGGTATTCGCCGGCTATCGCGCTCCGACTCGGTGACCGCTCGCGTTCAACAGTGGCCGGGTCGTAATGAGCATGCCCGTGAGGATTACCGGGGCCGCGCCAAGCGCGGGGGCTGCTTCTTTTTGCAACGACCACGTGTTGGCCTGGGTCTGCGGGGCGGCTGTTACGGCCGGGGACGTGCGGGCTTTGCTCGGGTCGCGGGCCGTCCCGGCGGGCCTAGGGACGTCTGCAGACATGGCGTTCCGGTGGGCCTTCGGCGTGATCCTGGTAGAAGCCGTAATGGCCGCCAATGCGCGTAGGCGGGGCTGTGACGGCGCTCGTGCCCTTCGTGAGGCGGTATGTGCGGACGACCTGTGGGCTAGACCGATATGCCGGGAAGAGGTGCGGGCCTATTACGAAAACAACCCGCACCTCTACCGGCACGCCGAGGCAAGGCGCGTACGTCACGTGCGAGCCTCGAGCCTGGCTGAGGCTCTGGAACAAGGGGAAAGGGCAGCTGCCGGAGGCGATCTCGGCCTGGTTGCGGGGGACCTCGGGTGGGTAACCCGCGGTGAGCTGGCCGGAGCCCTCGAAGACGCCATCTTCGCATCCGAACCAGGTCACTGGGCCGGCCCCGTACCGGCCGTTTCGTCGTGGCACCTCGTGCGCGTCGAGGAAGTAAAGCCGGCCCACGTTCTGGCGCTGGACGAAGCAGAAGCTCGGATCCGCGAGGTGATCGTCCTCGCGCGGTCGGCCGCCGCGTGGGCAACGTGGACCGAACGTCATCTGATGGAGGACGTCGTCCTGGCCTCGGGGGTGCTCTCGCCTTTTGGGCCTGGAGCCTTCGGTGGGGCACACCGGCACTGAGCCCTGAGCCCTGAGCCCTGAGGTGTACCAGCCTCCTGGGGCGTACCGGCCCGGCCCCCTTTGCGGCTGGGCGCCGGCCGGTCCGCGTCACACCCGCCGCCCTAGCCTGAGTGGCCGTGCTCCACCTCCACCGCTCAGCTCGCGCCGACTACCTTGCTGCGGCTCTCGGTGACGTGTTGGCACAGCCACCGCCGGACCCGCTCCAACCCGAGGTGGTGTCCGTGCCGACGCGCGGGGTGGAGCGCTGGCTGGCGCAGGAGCTGTCACACCGCCTGGGCGCCAGCTCGGTGCGCGGGCCTGACGGTATCTGCGCAAACATCACCTGGCCATTCCCGGGCACCCTGGTCGCCTCTATGACCTCGGCCGCTCTGCGAGAGGGGCACCGCCCCGCGCGCTCACAGGGCGACGCGGCCGGCCCGTGGGTACCTGATCGTGCTGTCTGGCCGCTCGTGCAGGTCCTGGACGACCACCTTGATGACGAGCCGCTGGCCCCTGTGGCCGCACACCTACGTGCCGCCTACCCGAGCCCCGCGGCCGGCGCCGGGCCCAGGAGGTTTGCTTTTGCCCGGCACGTAGCCGACCTCTTTGACCGTTATGCCGTGCACCGTCCGGAGATGTTGCTCGCGTGGGCGGGGGGGCCGAGCAGCGCCGAGCCCGAGTTTTCGGAGCCGGGTTGGGCGGCCGACGTCGCCTGGCAGTCGTACCTGTGGCGCCTGCTGCGCCGGCGCATCGGGGTGCCCAGTCCGGCCGAGGAAGCGCAAGAAGCTCTGGGCCGCCTGCGCGGGTCACCGGACGCCGTCGATTTGCCGGGCCGGGTCAGCTGCTTCGGGCTCACCCGGCTCCCTGCCTCGTACCTGCGGGCGCTGGTAGCACTGGCAACGCATCGGGAAGTCCACCTGTTCCTCCTGCACCCCTCGCCCGCCTTGTGGGACAGGGCCGCTCAAGCGTGCGCGGGCCTTCGAGGCCGCCCCTACCGGAGCGATGACCCGACGGCGAAGCTGGCACAGAACCCTCTGTGCCGCTCGTGGGGGCGCGATGCCAGGGAGATGCAGGTGGTCTTGGCCGCAGAGGGAGCAGTCCAGGCGCAGTTGCACGAAGTACCTGCGCCTCCGGCGACGCTGCTTGGGTTGTTGCAGGCGAACGTGTACCGCGACAGTGCTCCGCCCCCCGTAGGTGCCGAGGACGCCCGTGTGCTGTTCGAGGGCCGGGATGGCACCTTGACCCTGCACTCGTGCCACGGCCGTGCCCGCCAGGTGGAGGTAACCCGCGAAGCCGTGTTGCACCTGCTGGCCGCCGATCCCACGCTGGAGCCCCGGGACGTGATCATCATGTGCCCCGACATCGAGCAGTTCGCCCCGCTGGTGACGGCCGTGTTCGAAACGGCCGGGGAGACTGGGGCACCTGCCATGCGGGCCCGCCTCGCTGACCGTTCGGTGCGCCAGACGAACCCAATGCTGGCTGTCGCCGCTCATCTGCTCGAGCTGGCTGGCGGGAGGGCTACCGCATCGCAGCTACTGGACTTTGCGTCTCGTGAACCGGTCCGCAGGCGCTTCGGGCTGGACGAGGACGACCTGGGGCGCCTGGAAGTCTGGCTGGCCGGGTCCGGCGTGCGCTGGGGTGTCGACGCGACGTACCGCCAAGCGTGGAAGCTTGGCTCGATCCCCGACGGCACATGGCGCGCTGGGCTCGACCGACTTCTTCTGGGCGTGGCGATGAACGACGAGGACCGCTTGTTTGCCGGCGTGCTGCCCTACGAGGACATCGGGAGCTCGGAGTTCGACCTCGTGGGCCGCGTGGCTGAGCTGGTCAACCGGCTGAGCTGCGTGCTCGAAGGTATGCGGGGACGCCACGACGCCGCGACTTGGGCGGCCATGCTCGCCGATGGGGCGCAGCTGCTCGCTTGCCCTGCCGACGCCGATCTTTGGCAGACCGACCAGCTAAGGCGCGTCCTTTCCTCGGTCGCCCCCGTCGATCAGGCCCCTATCAACGAGGGCCCCGTCGATGAGGCCCGGCTGGAGGAGCAACAGGCCGGCGGCCCGCTCATCGATTGGGCAGAAACGGCCTCGCTGCTTGCCGACAAATTGCAGGGCCGCCCGACGCGTGCCAATTTCCGTACCGGGGATATGACAGTTTGCACGCTCGTCCCCATGCGCTCGGTGCCCCACCGGGTGGTCTGCCTCCTGGGGATGGACGACGGGGTCTTCCCCCGCCACCCGGCTGTGGACGGCGACGACCTGATGCTGGCTGCGCCCATGGTCGGCGACAGGGATGGGGCGGGCGAGGACCGCCAATTGCTGCTCGATGCGTTGCTGGCGGCGACCGATCACCTGGTAATTACTTACGAGGGCCGCGACCAGCACTTGAACCAGCCCAAACCGCCGTGCGTGCCTATCGCCGAGCTACTCGATGCCGTAGACCGCACGGTGCGTTTTGCCGGGGGGCTCACGGCGCGCGACGTCTTGGTAGTCGAACACCCGCTGCAAGCCTTCGACGCCCGCAATTACCAGCCGGGAGCATTGGGACCGGCTGGTCCGTGGCGTTTTGACTCGGTCAACTTCCACGCGGCGCGCAAACTTGTCAAGCGTGGAGCCAAGCGCGAGCGGCGCAGGCCCTTCCTCGAAGGGCGCCTGGCGCCATCCCCGAGCGGACCGGTGGACCTGGCCATGTTGGTGCGTTTCCTGGAGCACCCCGCACGCGCCTTCTTGCGGGCCCGGCTCGGCTATTACCCAGGTCCCGCAACCGACAGGGTTTGCGACAGCTTGAACCTGGAGCTGGCGCCGCTGGAGCGATGGGCGGTTGGCGACCGGTTACTCAGCGCTGTAGAGCAGGGCAGGGATCTCGACATGGCGATCGCCGCCGAGCTGGGCCGCGGTTTATTGCCACCGGGCCCCTTGGCCAAGAGGCCATTGGCCGAAGTCAGCGCTGCCGTAAAGGCGTTGTTGGTGAAGGCTGGCGAGGTGCCAGGCTTTTGTACCGACGCTCACGCTATGGAGTTGGCGGCCCAGCTTCCTGGAGGGCGCAGTGTGATGGGTAGCGTCCCCCGGGTGGCGATCGACCCTGTTACGGGTCGCGCGACCTTGCTGCGCCTCACTTACTCCAAGCTCGCCGCTAAGCACCGCTTACGGGCGTGGGCGCAGTTCCTGGCCCTGGGAGCGGCTTTCCCCGATCTCATGCCGTCCGCAATTACCGTCGGCCAAAGCGAAGGGAGCACGCCAGAGCGTCCCCGCGCCCGCGTGTCGTTCTTTGGCCCTTTGGGCCGCGATGCGGGCGAAGTGCGCGAACGCAGTGTTGAAGCCCTCGGCGTGCTTGTCGACCTTTACGACCGGGGGATGCGCGAACCGTTGCCGATTTATTGTGCAACTTCGGCCGCTTGGGCGGAGGCGTGTATGTTGCCCGACGGTGACGGCCCCGGGCCAAAGGAGGCGGCGCGCCAGTACTGGCAGCCTTCCAACGAAGATTTCCGAGGCGAGGCCCGCGAGCCCGAGCACATGACGGTCCTCGGCACAGTCTTGGAGCTGGCCGACCTGCTTGAAGCCCTGCCAGCGGACGATGAAGGCGGCCCGGGCTGGGACGAGCGGCAGGAAACCCGCTTTGGGCGCCTGTCGTTGCGACTGTGGGCCCCGCTACTCGCCCATGAGCATTTGGCTTTGCGGTGAGCCAAACCCGGCCCAACTTCGACCTCACCGGGCCCATGCCGGGGCCCGGGGTGACCGTGCTCGAAGCCAGCGCCGGCACGGGCAAGACCTACACGCTCGCCGGCATCGTCACCCGCCTGTTGGCCGAGGGGACCTGCCGCACCGGCGCCCTACTTGTTGTCACGTTTACCCGCTCGGCAACGGGCGAGCTACGTGACCGGGTGCGCGGGCGCCTTCTTTCAACATATAGAGATCTGGAATGGTCCCTGGCGACCGGGGAGGCGCCACAAGAGCGCCTCGCCCGGTTCTTGGTGGGAACGGCGGGTGACCGCGCCGGCGTACACCGCCGCTGGTCGCGGTTGTCTGAGGCGCTCGCCGATTTTGACCGGGCAACCATCACGACTACGCACGGGTTTTGCCACATGGTCCTCGCTGCTCTGGGCGTATGGGGAGAGGTGGCGCACGGCGCATCGTTGTTGGAGGCGCCCGAGGACCTGGTGCGTGAGGTTTGCGATGATCTGTACGCCCGCTGGGTGGTGATGAACGGCCCGCTACCTTTCCGTCCCGGCCACGCCCGTACTGTCGCGGGCGCTGCCATCGCTCACCCTGGTTTGGAAGTACTACCTGCGACAGGCAACGCTCAGCTCAGCGACGACGTCTTGAGGAGCCGCTTGGCAAGCGGAGCTCGCAAGGAGATGGACCGCCGGTTGCTGGATGCCAACCTGCTCACTTACGACGCGCTTATATATCGTTTGGCGGCGGCGCTCGAACATCACGAACGCGGGAAGGAGGCCGTCGCCAGGCTCCAAGAGCGCTTCGAGACAGTCCTGGTGGACGAGTTCCAGGAC
>DASSZK010000282.1:0-9651 GCA_035702845.1 Acidimicrobiales bacterium | reverse complement strand
GTCCCCAGGTGCCGGTCCGCCCAAAGCAGGACCACTGCAGCGGTCAGCACGGGGAAGGCGAGAAGGACCAGGAACGCCGTGACCAGCTGGTTCCAAGTAAAGATCGGCATCCGGAACATCACCATGCCCGGGGCACGCAGTGTGAACACCGTGCTGATGACGTTGACGGCGGTGAAGATGCCGGAGAAACCGGCCAAAGCCACACCGCAGATCCAAAGGTCGCCTCCGGGGCCGGGTGAGTGGATGGCCTCGGTGAGGGGCGCATAGGCGAACCAGCCCCAGTCGGCGGCGCCCGAGGAGGTGAGGAAGCCCGAGGTCATGGTGATGCAGCCGCCCAGGTACAGCCAGTACGAGAAGGCGTTGAACCGCGGGAAGGCCATGTCGGGGGCGCCGATCTGCAGTGGCACCAGGTAGTTGGCGGCACCGAAAGCGAACGGTCCGAGGAACAAGAACAGCATGATGCTGCCATGCATCGTGAACAGCTGGTTGTAGGTCTCCAGGCTCAAGAAGTTGTTGTTGGGGACCGCCAGCTGGACTCGCATGAGCACGGCGAGGGCCCCGGCGATCAGGAACATGGTGAAGCTGGTCACCATGTAGTTGAGCCCGATCTGCTTGTGGTCGGTGCTCGTCAGGTACGAGAGGAGGCCTCGGGTCTTGGGGCCGGGGACAACCTCGGTCAGGCGCCGCTCCGGGTGCTCGAAATGCGGCGAGCGCTCCTGGACAAGTGTCACTTGGTACGTCCTCCGTGTTGCGGCTGGGTCGTCGCCGTGGTGTCGGCGTTGGTGGTCAAGCCATGGTGGCTTGAGAGCCATCCACCGAACTTGTCCTTGCTCATCACGTCGAGCCAGAAGCGCATGTACGGGTGGTACAGGCCGCAGAACTGCGTGCACTCGCCGATAAAGCGCTTACCTACGTCGCTTGGCTGGATGTTGACGTCGAAGGTGTTGTTGATGCCCTGTATGGCGTCCCGCTTGAACAAGAAGGCGGGGACGTAAAAGGAGTGGTTGACGTCGTCACTGTAAAGGTCCAGGCGCACCGTTTCGCCGGCAGGCAGGGTCAGCACAGGGAGGTTGGGGCTGTCGATGCTGGGCTCGTTGGCCACGCTGCCCAGGACCGTGTAACCGTTGGGGTAGCTGAACTTCCAGCCCCACTGGTAGGCGTCCACCCGCACTATGAGGGCCGGGTTCGGGGAGACGTTGTCGACCCTGTCTTCGGTCTTGTAAGTGAAGACGAACAGCACGATCACCAGCGCCACGGGGACGATCGTGTAGAGCGCCTCCAGGGGGATGTGGTACTGCACCTGACGCGGGATATGGTCCTCGCCGGGCCGCTCCCGGTAGCGGAAGATGCACCAAACGATGAGACCGATCACGATGGCCCCGAGCGGGATGGCGATGTAATAGGTGATCGCCCACATCTCGTGGACGTTCGAGTCCTGGGTCGTGATCCCCTGGGGGGAGCCCCAGTTGGTCACGGATGCGCCAAGCCGGTCCGTTGCCGCGGCGACAAGCCTGTTGGTCATGGAGGGGGCGATCCAGTTGGTTGCGGAGGCGACAAGATCGTGCACTGGGGTTCAAAATAGGTCGGCGGCGGCCCGCCGAACAAACCGGGATCGGACATCCTGATTGCTCCAAGTACCGGGAGTCCCCGACCTGGGCTCGCGCCGGCACGACCCAAGGCCGTCCGGCCTGCCCTTACAGGCCGGCTGGCCAACTACGCACGGGCCCTCTATGCTGGTGGGCCCGTGCGTACTTATTCTCCCAAAGCCTCCGAGGTGCAGCGCGCCTGGTACGAGATCGACGCCTCTGGCGCCGTGCTTGGGCGTGTCGCCTCTGAGGTGGCTCGTCTCCTGCGTGGCAAGCACAAGCCGATCTTCGCCCCCCACATGGACACCGGTGACCACGTCATCGTCGTCAACGCTGCAAAGCTCGTCATGTCGTCCGACAAGGGCGCCAAGAAGTTCCACTATCGCTATTCCGGTTACCCGGGGGGCATCAAGGCTCGGTCTTACGACCAGCTGCTCGCCGAGCGACCAGAGGAGCTCCTCCGCATAGCCGTCAAGGGCATGCTGCCCAAGGGCCCGCTCGGGCGCGACATGCTGCGTAAGCTGCGTGTGTACGCTGGCCCCGAGCACGAGCACTCCAGGCAGAAGCCCCAGGCATGGTCGCTAGACCATTCCGCTCACCGGGTGGCCTGAGGGCCCTCCTAAGTCGGGGGTAAGCACTCCTTGACCGGGTACCAGCCCCTCAGTCACTACTAGCAAGGTCCACGCACTCCGGCCCACCAACGGCCTGAGTACAACCCGAGCCGGAGCCGATAGGCCCGGTGCTTTATAGGAGTAATACGGCAGTGCCAAAACCTCTGGTCCAGTCGACAGGACGGCGCAAGGCGGCGATCGCACGGGTACGCCTACGGCCCGGCGACGGTGCCATCACGGTAAACGGTAGGCCCGTCGAGGCCTACTTCCCCTCGGCGACCCACCGCATGGTCCTGACTGAGCCCCTTCGCGTCGTCGACAAGGCGACCACCTATGACGTCGACGCCACTCTCGACGGTGGCGGGATCTCAGGGCAGGCCGGAGCATTGCGCTTGGGTATTGCCCGCGCACTAGCCGAGCTGGAGCCGGAGGTGCGCGTCCCGCTCAAGAGAGCCGGCTTCCTCACTCGCGACCCTCGCGAGAAGGAACAGAAGAAGTACGGCCTGAAGAAGGCGCGCAAGGCTCCTCAGTACTCGAAGCGCTGAGCCGGCGGGCTCTGGCCCAGTGCTGCGGTTCGGTACTGATGGGATCCGGGGGCGGGCCAATGACGAGCTCTCTCCCGAATTAGCCCTTGGGCTGGGTAGGGCCGCGGCGCGAGTTCTGGCGGGCCCCGAGGGGGGCAGGCGCTTGTTCCTGGTGGGACGCGACACCAGGCGTTCTGGTCCGATGCTCCAGGCCGCGCTGGCAGCTGGGCTACTGGCGGAGGGGGTGGACGTCGCCGACTTGGGCGTAATGCCGACACCGGCAGTGGCTGCCGCATCGGCTGCTCACGGGGTGCCCGCCGCCATGATCTCGGCGTCGCACAACCCGTACTGGGACAACGGCATCAAGTTCTTCCTGCCCGGAGGTAAGAAGCTCCCTGATCAGACAGAGGAGGACCTCGAGGCGGAGCTCTCGCTCCTTGTCAGTGGCGACGAAGTCCTTGCCGCCGGCAACGGGGTCACTGGCCGTGTAGGCGCCTCGGTCGAGGTTGGCGCGCACACCGCTATGCCCGAGGCCCTCGGTGCCTATATAGCCCAGGTCGTGGCCTCCCTGGACGGCAGGTCGTTGCGGGGCCTCAAGGTCGTCCTGGACTGCGCAAATGGAGCAGCGTGCACGACGGCCGCCTCGGTTTTTGGCCGGGCGGGCGCTGATGTCGTCGAGGTCATCGGAGCCTCGCCAGACGGGACCAACATCAACGACGAGTGCGGTTCCACGCACCCCCAGGCGCTCTCCAGCGCCGTGGTGGCCCGGGGCGCAGACCTCGGCCTGGCTTTTGACGGCGACGCCGACAGGGTCATAGCTGTGACCGGTGCTGGCGAGATAGTCGACGGCGACCGGCTTCTCGCTCTGTTCGCAACTGACCTTGCCCAACGCGGCGAGCTCGCCAGGAGCACAGTCGTCGTTACCGTCATGTCCAACATTGGCTTCCACCGGGCCATGGCCGGCGCCGGGATATCGGTCCACACCGTGTCTGTGGGCGACCGGTACGTGCTGGAGGCCCTTGATGCCAACGGTTGGTCTCTGGGCGGTGAGCAGAGCGGGCACATTGTTTTCCGGTCTCTGGCCACAACGGGCGATGGGGTCCTCTCTGGCTTGTTGCTTGCCGACCTGGTAGTGCGCAGGGGCCGGTCGTTGGCGGAGCTCTCGTCGGCGGCCATGGAGAAGTTCCCCCAGGTCTTGCGCAACGTGACCGTGGCCGATCGGCACGGCCTGGCCGGCGCAGCACATGTATGGGCGCAGGTGCGCCGCCTCGAGGAGCAATTGGCCGGCAAGGGTCGCATCGTCCTGCGCCCGAGCGGGACAGAGCCGCTAGTGCGGGTCATGGTCGAGGCACCCACTGCCGGCGAGGCCGAACACGCGGCGGATCTCCTCGTCGGCGCGCTCCACGAAGCTCTGGGCCCGGGTACGGTGCACTAGGCCTGCCGCTAGCCTTAGCGCTTATGTGTGGGATTGTGGCCGTTGTGGCACGGCCACCCCGTCGGGACGCACCGTCTGCGCCGGGGATCGCGGCCCAGCTCTCGCAGAGCCGACAGGTCTTGGAGCAGATGGCAGCGGCGGCTCTGGCAGACCCGAACTCCTGGCCGGGTGCCCTCGAGGATGTGGCGCGGAGCTTGAGCGCAGTGGACGACAGCCTCAAGGGAGCCCCTGGTTTGGCAACGCTGCTAAGCCGCGGGGAACTGCCGCTTTGCGTGGCCGCCGAGGTCGAGGCCATGAGCGCGCTCGTACGCCGCCTGGAAGCGCTCCTCGACTCTGGCGCCTCGGGGATAGCGGACGGCCCCATACTCGAGGGCCTCAATGTCAACCTCGTGGTAGTCCGCGACCGCCTGTGGGCGCTGTCCGGCGACCGCCTCGAGGCGGCGCGCCAGGTAAGTCAAATGTGCGGGTTGCTCGGCTTCTCGCCCGCAGAGATGACCCCAGGCCCCCTGTCAGTCCTGTGGTCGGTGCACGTTGCCCTTCGGTCCTTGGACCGCTTGGAAGTGCGCGGCCGCGACTCTGCCGGCCTGCACTTAATGGTGTGGGACCACGGGCTCGACCCCCAGGACCAGGCAACGCGTGCCTTGCTGGCGTCAAGGCGGCCAGGGCCTGAGTTCAAGTCGATGTCGGCTGTGATGGTCGGCGGGTGCTTGTCGCTCGTGTACAAGGTGGCGGCCGAGATCGGGGAACTGGGTGACAACGTGGCTGGTCTGCGCCAGGCCCTTTCGTCCGATGTCCTGCTCGCTCGAGCCTTGCGCTCGCAGGCGGTGGCGGCCACGGTGGTCGGCCACACCCGCTGGGCCAGCGTGGGCCTGATCTCGGAGCCGAACGCCCATCCCCTCAACTCGGACGAAACCGGCACTGCCGTGCGGCCTTATGTCATCGGCGCTCTCAACGGTGACATCGACAACCACGCTGCTCTGGTCACGTCGGAGCACTTGTCCATTGCCCCCGGCGTCACCACCGACGCAAAGCTCATACCCGTCATGGTGAGCCGGGTTATGGGGGAAGGGGCCGATGACGTGGGGGCGTTCCGCCGGGCGGTTGCCCGGTTCGAGGGGTCGGTGGGCATCGTCGCGAATACTGCTACGAACCCGGGGCGCCTACTGCTGGCGCTGCGCGGCAGCGGCCAGAGCCTGAACATCGGGATCGCGGACGACGCTTACATAGTGGCCAGCGAGGCATACGGGCTGGTGGAAGAGACATCTACATACCTGCGCATGGACGGCGACAACGGGGGCCAGGTCGTCGTCTGCGAGCGCAGCGCAGCGGGTGATATCGAGGGCCTGCGCCGCTCAACGTACGCTGGGGATGCGCTACCCGTGGTGCCGGGGGATGCCGCGACAGCAGAGGTGACCACCCGCGACGTCGACCGTCAGGGTTTCCGCCACTACCTGCTCAAGGAGATTTCGGAGGCGCCCGCGTCTGTCCGCAAGACCCTCCGCGGTCGCGTAGTGGTTTGCGATGACGGCACTGTCCAGCCGACGCTGGGTGACGAGGTTATCCCTCCCTCACTTCGCGAAGCGTTGGCGCAAGGCCGTCTGCGGTCAGTGCTAGTCATTGGACAGGGCACCGCTGCCGTGGCCGGCAGGTCCGTAGCCATGGCAATTGCCAGAGCGCTCCCCAACATGGCGGTCCGGGCGCTGACCGCGACCGAGTTGTCGGGCTGGGGCCCGACAGGCACCGGCTTGCCCGATGAGATGTCGACGACACTGGTAGTGGCCATAAGCCAGTCGGGCACGACTACCGACACCAACCGGACGGTGGATCTGGTGCGTGCGAGGGGGGCGACAGTCGTCAGCATCGTGAACCGGCGAAGCAGCGACCTGGTGCAGAAGTCCCATGGCGTGCTCTACACCTCCGATGGCCGTGACGTGGAGATGTCCGTCGCCTCTACCAAGGCCTTTTACTCCCAGGTGACAGCGGGGTTCGTCCTGGCCGGCGCTCTGGCGTTCGCGGCGCCGGTGTCGGGCGAGGCAGACCGAAGGTGGTCGTGCGAAGTCCTGGCTGCGCTGCGTGAGCTGCCGGCGGCCATGGACGTGGTGCTGGCCAAGCGCTCCGAGATAGCCGCGGCGGCGGCCACCCTGGCGCCAGCCCGGCGCTCGTGGGCGGTGGTCGGCAGCGGGCCAGACCAGGTGGCGGCGGCAGAGATCAGGATCAAGTTGTCAGAGCTGTGCTACAAGGCCATTGCCTTGGACGGCATTGAGGACAAAAAGCACATCGACCTCTCGGCCGAGCCTTTGATCATCGTGTGCGCCTCCGCACCCACAGGAGCGAACGCCCGCGATGTCGCCAAGGAGATCGAGATCTTCAAAGCGCACAAGGCGGCTCCCTTCGCGATCGTCTCTGAGGACCAACGCCAGTTCTTGCCGGCGGGAGTCGACCATTTCGTCGTCCCCGCATCGCACCCCCAACTCGGCTTCGTGCTCGCCGCCATGGTGGGCCATCTGTTCGGTTACGAAGCTGCACTGGCTATCGACGCCCAGGCGAGGCCACTTCGCGAGGCTCGGGCCCTTCTGGAACCCGGTGCTGCCCTCGAAGAGGTAATGGCCGCACTGCAGGCTGTAACGGCCCCAGTACTTGCCGGTTTTAGGGCAGGCCAATATGACGGGCACCTCAATGCCTCCACAGCGGTGAGGCTGATCTCGCTGCTGCGTTATGCAACTGGAGCCCTCCCCGTCGAGGGGTACGAGGCAGAGATGGGCAAAGCCGGTACACCGGCGGCTATAAGTGCGGATCTGATAGCGGCTCTCGGCACGGCCATCGACGAGCTGACAAGGCCCATAGACGCTATAAAACATCAGGCAAAAACAGTCACCGTCGGCGTGTCTCGCAGTGAAGAGGAGCTGACCAGCTCGCCACTGGTGGCTGAGGTGGTGTCCGGCGGGGCCCCGCTCTCGTCGTTGGGCTACCGCTCCCTGCGCTCGTTGGCTGCTTTGGCACCCAGTGTCGAGGAGGTACTCGGCTATACGCGCTACCAGGTCGACATGGGGCCCCCGGCGACGATAGCGGTGATGGCCACTGGCGGGATCGCCGACCACCTGAGATCGCGGACCGTTTCCGACCCGGCTCTGCGCGGCACCAAGCACCGGGCGGCCGAGAAGCGCGAAGTAACCGTCTTCAAGGGTGCGCACGACGGCCGTACGGGGATAATGGTCCCGGAGGTAAAAGACGGCCAAGTGGTGGCATTGACGTTGCTCCACACGCGTTTTGCCTCTTACCTCCCGGCCGCCACGGCGCGCTCCGTGCTGGAGGCCTACCAGTCCCGCTATCAGGCGCTGGTCGATGCCGTGACCGAACTCCAGCCTCGCTTCGACGATGCCGTGTTGGCTACCGTCCCCCTTATCGAACTGCTGACCGAGCCCGTGGCAGTGCTGGCAGCCCACTGGGCGGCTCAGCAAGCGCTTTGAAGCCCGCCGGCGCCTCGCAACCCGGGCCCGGTCCGAAGCAAGGTCCCGGTCCGAAGCTGGTGCCCCCCGGCACTCCCGTCGGGCTCGGTTTGGACCTGGTGGATATGGAGCGGTTCCGCAGGGTCCTCGGCCGGCGGCCGTCTATGTGGGAGCGGCTGTACACGGAAGGGGAGGCAGGTTACGCCCGGACCTTCGCCGACCCGGTACCGTCGTTGGCGGCACGTTTCGCGGCCAAGGAGGCGGTTATGAAGGCGCTAGGGGTCGGCCTCGGAGCCTTCGCTTTCACCGATGTCGAGGTGAGGCGATTGCCCACCGGGCAGCCGTTCCTAGAGCTCAGCGGGGGTGCGCACGTCTTGGCTACCGAGGCGTGCGTGGGCACCTGGCTCCTGTCGCTCACTCACACCGCCTCGACCGCCGCGGCCGTGGCTCTGGCATTGGCATGATCCCAGTCCTGACGCCTGAGGAGATGGCAGCGGTTGACAGCCAGGCACCCGAGCCGACCGAGGTGCTGGTCGGCAGGGCCGGCGCAGCGGTGGCCCGGCGGGCATTGCGCGTCATGGGGGGTGCGTTCGGCCGGCGGGTCGTGGTCATCGCCGGCCCTGGCAACAACGGTGCCGACGGGCGCCATGCCGCCTCCGTGTTGTCCGGGTGGGGCGCCGACGTCACCGTTGTTGCGGCCTCCGAGATGCCTCCCGGGTCACCGTTGCCAGCGGCGGACCTCGTAATCGACGCTGCCTTCGGCACGGGACTGCGCCGACCGTACGCCGCCCCGCGCACGCAGGCGCCAGTTTTGGCTGTTGACATCCCGTCAGGCGTGGATGGCTCCACCGGCCGAGTACTGGAGGGCGGTTCGCCGTTGGGAGCTCTTTGTACCGTCACCTTTGCCTCGCTGAAACCTGGGTTGTTGTTTTCCGACGGCCCCGGTTTGGCGGGCGACGTGGAGGTAGTCGACATCGGGTTGAGGGAACTTGTCGAGCGGGCGGCGAGTTGTTGGGTGGTGGAGGACGCCGACGTGGCAAGGATGGTCCCCCCGCGCGCGCACGACTCGCACAAGTACCAGTCGGCTGTCCAGGTTGTGGCCGGTTCGCCGGGCATGACCGGTGCTCCTTGGCTCGTCAGCCGGTCGGCGATGAGGGCGGGTGCGGGTTACGTGCGCTTGTCCATGCCCGGCGTTGACACTGACGTGATGCCGCCGGGGGAGCTGGTGCACTTGAGCGTCCCCGCACATGGCTGGCACAAGACGGTGCTGGACGGCCTGTCCAAGGTGAAAGCACTTGTTGTGGGCCCGGGCTTGGGCCGCGTGGCTCACCCGGCACCGCAAGCCGGGCCTGCCGGTGACCTGCCTGCCGGTGACCTGCCCGGGGGAGAGGTGGGCCAGCTGCTCGCCGGGGCGCCTGTACCCGCCGTGCTCGACGCCGACGGCCTCAATGCCATGGGCGACATCGAGGGTCTGGCCACCGTGGTGGCTCGCCGCCAGGCGCCGACGATCATCACGCCCCACGACGGGGAGCTGGCTCGGCTCCAAGGGGGACCGCCCGGTGCCGACCGCATCGCCACGGCTCGCTCCGTCGCCCGCCGGACCGGTGCGATCGTGTTGTTGAAAGGGTCGACGACGGTCGTGGCCGCACCCGACGGCCGGGCCCTCGTCGCCATGTCGGGCAGCTCCCGCCTGGCGACCGCCGGCACTGGCGACGTCCTCTCCGGCCTCATAGGAGCCTTCGTCGCCCGGGGCACGCCTGCGCTCGAAGCCGCCGCGCTCGGCGCGCACGTGCATGGGCGCGCTGCCTCGTTGGGCTTCAGTACGGGTTTGGTGGCGAGCGACCTCCCGGATCTGGTGGCCACCTGGCTGTCGGCGCTGGCCGGCGCCCAATGAGCGGGGCATCCCTGCCCGCCCGCGGTATTGTGCCCGCCCGCATCCCAGCCGATGACGGGCCCCAGAGCTACGAGGAGGGTGGGGGGTTGCCGGCGGCCAAGCGTGTAGCTGGTTGGCTGCGCCCGGCATGGGTTGAGGTGGATCTGGGCAACATC
>DASSZK010000180.1:0-3379 GCA_035702845.1 Acidimicrobiales bacterium | reverse complement strand
GGCAACCACGACACCCGGTTCTGCTACCTCGGCGAGCAGCGGTTGTCTTTCTTGGAGGAGAGCCTCCCCGACGACGCGTGGGTTTTGGGGGTGGACGAACACACGGCCTTGGTCTTTGACCTCGGCGCGGCGACGGCCACGGTCTACGGGCGCGGTGTGGTGACGCTGCGCCACGGCGGGCAGTCGGTCACCCTGGGCGCCGACGAAGTCGTCCCCATCGGGCGGCTTCCAGAGCTGGCGATGTCTGCGAGCGGGGGGGCCGTCTCTCCGGCCGACGCTTCGAGTACCGGCTCGGGCGGCGCTCGTGGGGCGCCCTCCGGTACCGGCCCTGGTACGGCGGCGCAGGTCGCCGACGGCCCGGCTGTGTCGCCCCTGGCCGAGGAGGCATCGAAGCTATCGGCGACCTTCGACGCGGCGCTGGCAGCGCGTGACGCCCGGGGGGCCACGGAAGCGGTCCTCGCCATGGAGGAACTGGTCCACGGCTGGGCGGCGGACACCTTCGAGTCTGAGGACATGGACCGCGCCCGGGCCGAGCTGCGCCGGATGGTGGTCCGCCTGGGTGAGGCGGCGGGACCGGGCCTGGCCGACCCACGCGAGGCTGTTGCCCCCTTGGTAGAGGCATTGCTCACCGAGCGGGGCGAGGCGCGAGCAGGCCGGCGCTACGGGGACGCCGACCGGGTGCGCGACGCCCTGGTGGGGGCCGGCGTTGAGGTCCGTGACACGCCTGACGGCCCCGAGTGGCACCTACGCTAGGTTCGGGCTGGTAGGAGCCCGTGAGGCTACACTGGCTGGGTCCAGCCCCCATCGTCTAGCGGCCTAGGACACCGCCCTTTCAAGGCGGCGGCACGGGTTCGAATCCCGTTGGGGGTGCTCCGAGAACTCGCAGGTAAGAGTGTTATACCCGGCTTCTCCGGCCCGACGGAAGGGCCTCAAAAGGGCCGGCGTGCCATCAACGTGCCATCATGAGCTAGGTTCGTGCCATGGCACGGGCGCCACGTGACCGGGGGACGGGGTCGGTCCGCAAGCTCCCGAGCGGCCGGTGGCAGGCCCGGGTGCTGGTCAACGGCAAGCACGTCTCGCTCGGCAGCTTCGCCCAGAAGGCCGATGCCAATGCCGCTCTGCGCGCCTCGCTGGCAGCCCAGGACGCCGGCACCTGGGTCGACCCGCGCGAAGGCAGGGTGGCTTTCGGCACCTACGCCAGCGAGTGGGTCGCGAGCCGCCACGACCTGGCCATGAGGACCAGGCAGGACTACGAGGACCTGCTGCGCCTGTACCTCCTGCCCGCCTTTGGGGCCACAGCCCTAGCCGACGTCTCTGTGCTGGCTGTACGCCGCTGGTGGGCCCAGGCGAGCGGGCCCCAGGGCCACGGCCGGGCACCCAAGACCTACCGGTTGCTGCGGGCCGTACTCAACACTGCTGTCGACGACGGCCTGATAGCCCGCAACCCGTGCCGGGTGAAGGGTGCGGGAGCCGACAACACGCCCGAGCGGCCAGCTCTAACTGTCGAGCAGGTCTACGCCATCGCCGGCGCCATCGTCCCCCGCTACCGCGCCCTGGTGCTGCTGGCTGCGTTCACCGGGCTGCGCCTGGGCGAGCTGCGGGCCTTGCGCAGGAAGCGCTTGGACCTCGACGCCGCTACGGTCACCGTCGCCCCCGAGGACGGCAACGTCCAGCGCGACCGCAGCGGGGCGGTGCATTTCACCCGGCCCAAGAGCCGGGCCGGCGCCCGGACCGTCGCCATACCGGCCCCGGTCGTAGAGGAGCTGAGGGCGCACCTCGAGCTCGTGGGTACCCACGGTCCCGACGCCCTGGTCTTCCCGGCCGACAAGAGCATTGACGGGGCCCGCCCCTTCCACGCAGAGGCATTCGGGCGCCAGTGGCGAAAGGCCTTGGCCTCGGTCGAGGGGCTACCACCCGGGTTGGTGTTCCACGACCTGCGCCACACCGGGAACACTTTGGCCGCCGGCACGGGAGCCAGCACCCGAGAGCTGATGGCCCGTATGGGCCACGCTAGCCCCAGAGCGGCGCTCATCTACCAGCACGCCTCGGCCGAACGCGACCGGGCGATCGCCGAGGCCCTGGCCGTCCAGATCAGCCGGAGCACGGTCTCCGCGCCAGCACCCTCATGAGGCCATGTCCCAGCGGGCGGGCTCGACCCGGTTAGCTTCTAGGTAGGCAAGGATGTCGCCTTCCGCTAGGACGATGCAACGGCCGGCGCGGCTAAAGGGGATCCTCCTTTCCTGCACCAGCCGGCGCAACAGGCGCGGGGTGAAGGCGGGGAACGCCTCAGCCGCCTGTTGCAGGGTGAAGTAGCGGCCACGGTCCGACGAGGTCGGAGCCTGGCCGGCACTTACCGGGCGGCCGACTGCAGGGCTCACCACCCGGCCTCCGCGTCGCGACGGCCGTTCACACCCTCTGGTCCGAGCGGCGTGCGTACCGGCGGCGGCGCCGGCTGACACTGGGCCCAGGACGGAGCGCCGACGAGAGGGGGACCTACGCAGACGGCGTAGGTCGCGCAGGCGGCGCCCGCTGCGCTCACGTTGGTGAAGACTTGCCGTACACTCTGAGCACTACCTCCCCGAACGGCGACCATCACCAACGACACAACGCCCATGTCGACCTCGTCTCTCGCTGGAGCGAGCTCCGCCCCTTCTTGTTGGGTGAGGAGACCGTCACGGGTTGGGGAGCGAGGGCCAGCGGCGCTCTCAACGGGCACCGGGTTTCAGTCGTGCGCTACCGAACGCCGGTTATGGACGGCATGCCACTGAGGCGACGGCTGGAAAGACTCGATATTATGGGCGGTCCAGCGGGCCGGCGTTATGGCGCAATGTGTTAGAAAACCCTGGTATGCCTCTGCGTTTTCGGAGCGGCGAGGGCCGCCGGAACCGTCGATCGGCTCGGCTTCCGGATTTGCGCGATGGGGGTACGGCCCAGCGCAGACCGGGCCATCTGCAGCTGTGATTCGCGGGCGACGGTCCTCGGTCACCGATAATGGGGCGGTGACTCGCTGCGAGGAGAGCCGTTGGTATCGCCGCTGCCAACGTGTGTTCGTATTCGTTGCGGTAGCTGGCGGCCTGGTCATGCTGTTCGGGGCGGCCGTCGCCCACGACAGCGCATCCATCCCCCTCCTTGTGATTGGCGGCGGCTGGACCGCCATGGGGGCGGCGGGGGCGGCTCAACGACGCCACGTCTTCCGGTCAGCTCAGTTCGAGAATGGCGTACTGACGCTCAGTTCCCCTTCCGACGAGGTCCGAGTGCCAGCCGATGACATCCTGGAGATTCGCCGCAGCCGTGGGGATGTAAATCGGTTCTCACCTCTTCAAGTCCGCACCCGTTCTCACGGCATCATCAGACTTTCGCCGCGCCTCCACGGGCTGAT
>DASSZK010000167.1:0-4461 GCA_035702845.1 Acidimicrobiales bacterium | reverse complement strand
CCAGAAGCCATGTCACCTTCACCGCCGGGGCAGTTCGCCACGTACAGGTACGGGCCGCTTACAGCCATAGCGCACGGGTTGGTCAGGTCGTAGGCACTATTGTGGCCGTCGATCGTCTTGATATAGGCACCGGTGCGAGCGTCGATCTCGGTCAGATATCCTGCAGAGTTGCCGACGAACACCGTGTTGCCTACCGCCGCCAACACCTGAGGGCCGTTCAAGGCCCATCCGATCACGCGAGGCCCGCCGGCCGGCGCGCTCGCGACGCTTTTGACGACCGCAGCATTGGCGGGCGCAGGGCCGGCTAGCAGCGCGGCCATTGCCAAGGCAAACGCCGTACACCATTTGTCCCATTGCCGGGCCATGTCTCTCCTCAGTAGATTGCTCTAGAATGGGAGCCGGCGCCTGGCAGCGGGCTGCCGCCAACTACCACGGTTATGTACTTCGAGCACACTACGCGACGCACCGCATGGCAATAGGGAGGGCTGACCATCGGGAAGGTCACGGCGCGGGCTCCTCCCGCAAGGAGCCGACATTGAACCGGAAGCAGGTACCGCTCAGGCTGTGTGCCCTGATCGGCGCCGTAACCATGATGTGGTGCGGGGGCGCCACGAGCCAGGCTCGAGCAGCCGACGTAACCCGGCCTGAGAGCACTTGGGCGTCCCTTCGGGTAGTGCATTGCAAGACGGTCACGCCGTGGGTTCCGTCCCCTAAGCCCAAGGCCTCTCCCCGAAGCGAGCACGTCCGGGTTCCATACCGCTTCGCCGACAAGCTGGTCGTGTACGAGGATTCACTCGGGGTAATGCTGGTAAGCCCGATCGGCTGGCAGTGCTCGGCGGCATACGGCGAGGACGGTAGCGGCGATCTCCGGGTAATAGCACCCAGGGGCGCTTCGTCGCAGGACCGTGACGGGCAGCTCAATGCCATATGGCAAGGGGCCTGCGTGGGATGTACGGAGTCCCTGGCATGCCCTTTCTTCCCTGCAGCCGCAGCGCTTTACCGACAAGACCAGGGCCGCAACTGCCCGGTCCGGAAACCGAAGGGCGAGGTGGTCCGTACTCTGGGGCTGCACCTTGTCGCCTTTATGGATCCTGCTGGGGCCCACGGGGACGGTGTGCCATCCGGCGGTGCTTACCCTGATCACGGCATTATCACTTTCTACCCCACGTCGTCCCAAGGCCCGCAGAGCCGGATGTCCAACTGTTATGTCCCAGCAAATGACGACAGCTTGTGCAATGTGGTCCTCGACCAGTTCATCGCCTGGGACGGTGGCGCAGGTCCACCTCCTGATAGGTAGGCCTGCTTTCACGCCCCCTCCTGGTCGAGACCCGTTCCCAGGCACTGCTCCCGCACTGGCGCAACGAGCGTCGTTGGTTATGCCTCCAACAACACCCCGCTCCAAGCCCAAGACGCTGCGCAGCGAGGACACCCAACTGCGCCCCGTACATTTCGTCGCTTTCCCCTCATGGTGGGCGGGGGCACCGACTACGACGGGTAGAGCATTAAGGCAACTACACGAACAAATCAGCTTCGCCCCGGCGACGCGCTCAACACCAGGTTCCTTCATGAACGTCAGGTGGGCCCTTTCCCCGGTGGCTGTGGTCGCACTGTTGGCACTTCCCACATCAAGGTCCGACCTGGTGCACGACAAGGCCAACATTCGCCCAACGCCGGTCACAGCAACAGTCCAGCGCACGATCACCTTAGGCAGCTTTGCCATAGAGGTCCCAGCCAGCTGGGTGCTCAGGCCACCGATCGCTGCAAGTTGTCACGGGGCTGTGACGCGTCCAGAGATCGTCGCAGGCCCGATGGGCCAGGCGCTCGCCGGGTGCGGGGTGCCAGTCGTTAGGCAAGGCCTTTTTGCGGTATTCGCTCACGGAGGCCCGCTGGCCGTACCGATCATCAGCGCCGGGACATACCAGGTGCACGTGGTAAATCTAAACGGCATTAGCGTCACTACCATGTCAGGGAACGCGTCCGTCACGGGCGCACCGCAGTCGTACGTGTTGGCGATGCTTGACGGGTGGGACAATTGGCTACTGCTAGTCGGTGCCCCAGGGCGCCACTCAGCCTCCCAGGAGGCCGAGGACATTCTAAAGACCGTCCATGTCCGCCCCGGCCGCAGGGTCACGACGGCGACGCCAGTCCCCGAGAAGTTCCTTGGCACATGGTCTCATGGGCCAGACCAATCCCTTGTCGTGGGTCGTAACTCCTTGACTGAAGACACCGGGTCAGCCGCTGGTTGCACAGGCGACAACCCGCCCCTGGGTTGCCATATCCGGCTGAGGTTGCGAGTCGCCACCGCCGTCCGGAGTTCATTAACTGCGACCGTTACGCAGGTGAAGGCCTACCGCTCACCCACGCAGTTCGTCCTCAACCCACCCCTGACCCCGCAACTGGCAGCAGAGGGTGCCCTCCGCGTAGGGACCAGGCTGACGTTCACCGGGATCGCGCCGGGCATGCTTGTCGAGCAACCCGGCCAGAGCCGCCAGGCGTTCCTGGTTGAGTGGCCATACTGGTGCCAGTACGGCCAGGAGACTCCCGCTGAGCACGCAGTTACTGATTACTGCGATTAACAAGACTGGGCCATGGCTTACAGTTCTCGCAGCGCCAGGCGGTCCTCTGACGTCGCGCGCGCCGGAGAGGTACCGCATTTGGTCAGTTTCGGCGGAGTACGCATTGGACATGGACTGTACAATGCGAACCCGCTCTTCAGAGCGGTGTCGCTGGCTCTCTACTCCGATGGCTTCATAATTGGACCGCGCTACCCATGGCTCTCCAAGGCCGTTCCGTCGTGGATGGCCCGCTACGATGAGATCGTCGCAATGTGGGCGACCGGTCGCCGGGGTATCGATGTTTCCGTGCCGGACGACCGAGCCCTGTTTTGGTCGGCAGCGCGCAGCAACCTCGAGGCCGGCTTTTTGGCCCATGGTGTGGTGATGGAGCAAGCATAAGCACCCGCCCAATCGAGCCAGGGCCCCATTCTCCGGCTCAGCGCAACAGGCGGACGGCGACAACGGCGACATCGTCGCCCCGGCTGTCGGGGAGGCATTTTGCCAGGACTTCGTCACAGAGCCCGTCCAGGTCCCTGCCGGCCAGCGTCCCGAGGACGTCCACCAAGTGCTCGATCCCGGAGACCAGAGATTGGTCGCGCCTTTCGACAAGGCCGTCGGTGTAGAAGACCACCACGTCTCCCGGGTCGAGTTGGACCGTTTCTTCATGCCTGCTCGCGTCCGACTCCACGCCGAGAAGGATGTCCTCGCCACCCCGCACCGCACCCAGCACGTCCACTTCGCCATTGGAGCGCAGGACCATCGGCGGTGGGTGGCCCGCGTTGGACCAAGTCAACCGGGCACCGCTCGCACCCTTCGCGCCCTGCTCTGCGTCCAGCTGGCCGACTACAGCGCTAGCCGTCGTCGCAACGCCGAGGCGCGACATCACTGAGTCGACCTTGCGCAGGATCTCCGCCGGCCCGTCCGCCGCTACCGCAGCCATCCCGCGAACGAGAGTTCGCACTTGCCCCATCGCCGCAGCGGCCTCGACGTCGTGGCCCATGACGTCGCCAATGACGAGGGTCAGGCGCTCCGCTCCGTCGACGAACGCGTCGTACCAGTCCCCGCCGATCTGCGCCACCTCCGAGGCCGGGGCATAGCGCACGGCGATCTCCACGTCGTCACGCCTGGGCGGCTCGGTGAGGTGCGCCCTTTGCAAACCTTCGGCTATGTCTCGTTGCCGGCGGTAAAGGCGGGCGCTGTCCAAAAGGATCCCGGCGCGCGCCGCCAGCTCCTGTGCAGTCTGCACGTCGTCGGCGCTGAAGTCGCCCCTCGCTTTTTCATTGCATATCGTAAGAATGCCGAGTGGCGTGCCGGTGCCGACCAAGGGCAGAACAAGCACGCAGTACGGGCGCAGCTGTTCAATGCACTCGCGCGCCACGCCCGGCCCGTAGAGGTCCCTCACTTGCGCAAACGCATCCCCGCGCAAGTGCTGTGCCTGGCCGCCCTCGACCGCTCGCACGACGATGCCCTCGTCCACGATCTCGGCGAGGCGCGCAGAGGCATACCGCTCGACCAGATCCCGCTTCGCAGGGTCGACATGCCACCCGCCGGCATTGAGCAAGCCTTGCCGGGTACCCGTGTGGCGGTCGTCATCGACCAGGGTGACTAAGGCCCAGTCGGCCAGGTCAGGCACGATCACCCTGGCCAGCCCCCTTGCTGCGCTCTTCACGCCGGACGCCGGCACCCTGGAGAGTGTGGCGCTCACTCGGGCCAAGAGGGCCGCCCTGCTCACCGCTCTCTGCGCCTCGATATGGGCCTGGCGGCGCTCGGTTATGTCCAAGAAGTACACGGCCAGCCCGTCAGGGCCCGGCCAGGCTCGGACCTCGTACCAGGCGTTGAGGGGCTCGGGGTAATAGGCGTCGAACGCAACCTCTTCACCGTCGTCCATGGCACGGCGGTAGCAACG
>DASSZK010000071.1:0-35766 GCA_035702845.1 Acidimicrobiales bacterium | reverse complement strand
CAGGCCATCTACGGTTTCCGGGGCGCCGATGTCCACGCCTACCTGGATGCGGCCCGGGCGGCAGGAGCCGACCATCAACTGACCCTGGCCGAGAACTGGCGTGCCGACGGTGCACTTGTGGATGCGTTGCATGCCCTTTTGTGGCCCCTGCGCTTGGGCGACAGCGAGATCCGGTACGAAAAACCGTTGACTCCGGGAGCACTACGTGGCCAGCGAATGGTGCTCGGAGCTGAACAAGGGCGGAGCGCACCGCATATGCGGCCCTTGCGCTTGCGGCTCGTCGACCATGATGCGCCGGAGCTCGTGCCCACAAAAGAGCACCTGGTCACCAAGCGTTCGGCGCAGTTATGGGTGGCTACGGATCTCGCCACGGACATTTCCAGGCTCCTGGCATCGGGAGTGCGGCTGCCCGGCGCCGACCGGCCTACTCGTGCCATTGGGCCCAGGCGCGGCACCGACGGGCCCGGCACCGACCGGCCTTTGTCGGCGGGGGACATCGGGGTCCTCGTGCGCACCAACCGCCAAGCGGTCATCGTGCAAGACGCGCTGCGCCTGCGCGGCGTCCCCGTCGTGGTGGCGGGAGCCCAAAGTGTGCTGTCGACGGTTTCGGCGCAGCACTGGTTGCAATTGCTGTCGGCCTTGGAGCAGCCGTCGTCGCGTTCATCGGCCGTGGCAGTCGCCCTGAGCGATTTCATCGGGTTGAGCGCGGGACAACTGGCCCAGGCGCCCGATGCCCGTTGGGAGGATCTCCACGAGCGCCTTCACGAATGGTCAGCCGTGGCCCGGGCCAAGGGCGTCGCCACGCTTTTCAGCCATATTGCGGCGCAGACCCAACTTCCCGTGAGGTTGCTCGAAACGGCCGAAGGAGAGCGGCGCCTCACTGATCTCGCCCACGTCTCCGAGCTGCTGCACGCTGAGGCGCGCCGGCACCAATTGGGGCTGGCGGCCCTGCGTGCCTGGCTCGCTCGCCATGTGGAGGACCAGGTTGGCGAGGGCGTCGATGCGGAGCAGAGGGCCAGGCGGTTGGACTCCGACGCTGACGCTGTCCAAGTGTTGACTGTGCACCGGGCAAAAGGCCTTGAATTCCCGATCGTTTACTGCCCCTTCGCGTGGGACGGCACCGCAGTGGAACGCGCCGGGGGCCCGATCGTCTTCCACGAAAATGAGGGCGGCGGGGCCCGCAAGCTCGATGTCGGTGGGGATGGGCAAAGCCCGGCGTACAAACAGCACTACCGCGCTTACCAAGCCGAGCGGCGGGGGGAGGAGCTGCGCCACCTGTACGTGGCGCTCACCAGGGCGCGCCACCAGGTGGTCATCTGGTGGGCCCCGGTGAGGGATTGCCAGCACTCTGCGCTCGGGCGCGTGCTTTTTAGTAGGGACGCACACGGGGAAGTGAGCGCCAGCGGGCTACGCTCGGCCCCCCGCCACGACGCGGTCCGCCAGCGCTTCGACGCGGTGGCTGCGGCCGCTCCTGGGCTGGTCAGTGTTGAGGCCCCGCGGTGGCAACCTGTCGTCGAGCACCTGGCGGCGCAGGCCGAGGACGACCACGTGGCGTCCGCCGAGCGCGAGCGACGGGCGGCGGCGCTCAGTGCCGCGGTGCTTGGCCGGGATTTCGACCAGTCCTGGCAGCGGGCGTCGTACTCGGGGATGGTCGCCGAAGCGGCCACTCGGGCCCGGGTTGGTGATCGGGCGCCGTTGGTGAGCAGCGAGCCCGAGGCCTCAGTGCTGGCAGACGAACCCATGCCCCAGGTGGTGCCCACCGAGTGGGCGGCTCTGGGTGAAGCAGTCCCCGGTCACCCCTGGGAGGTCGCGCCCGTGCCGCTCGGTCCCGTGCCTTCCGGAGCCGAGGTCGGCACCCTGGTGCACTCTGTGCTGGAAGCGGTCGATTTCACCGAGCGCCCTCTGCGCGCTGCGATATCCACGGCGCTGCAAGTGGCCACAACCCGCTATGCCGGGCCGGTGCTGCCATCGGAGGGCCTCGTGGAGGGTTTGGCGGCTGCGCTAGATGCCCCTCTCGGCGGCCCGCTGGCCGGCTTCGCCCTCAGCTCGCTCCTTCGCAAGGACCGCGTTGACGAGCTCAGGTTCGAGATGCCCTTGGCAGGTGGCGACCGGCCCAGGGGGACCGTCAAGGTCGACGCGCTAGCGGAAGTCCTGGGCCGCTACCTACCAGCCGGTTCACCGCTTTCGGGTTACCCCGACCACCTCCGTGGCCTCGGGCCGCAGGCGCTGAGGGGGTACTTGACAGGGAGCCTCGACCTGGTGTTCCGGGCTTGCACCCCCGGCGGGGACGCCCGGTACTTCGTCGCCGATTACAAGACCAACCGCCTGGCCGGTAAGGACGAAACGCTCGTGTACGGCCATTACCGCGCCGATGCCCTCGCCGCTGCGATGGTCCATTCCCACTATGTGCTCCAAGCGCTTTTTTACCTGGTCGCCCTGCACCGGTACCTGTCCTGGAGGCTGCCCGGCTACCGGCCCGATGTGCACCTCGGAGGTGCCGCCTACCTCTTCCTGCGGGGGATGGGCCCCTCGGTTGCCGGGGCTCCCGCCGGTGCCGGAGTGTTCTGGTGGTGCCCTCCGGTGGGGTTGGTCGAAGAGGTGTCCGCACTCCTGGCATCTCCGGCCAGCGGGCCGCGGGAGCCTCAGTGTTGAGCGCTTCCCTGGCACCCCTTGGTCCCGAGCGCGCTTACGGGTTGGTCCCCGGCTCGCTTATGGACATGTTCAACCGGGCGGGGGTCATCTCTTCCGGCGACGTACACGTAGCCAGGGTGATCGCGCGCCTCGGAGGCGGGGCCCCAGAGGAGGTGCTACTTGCGGTGGCTCTCGCGGCGCGGGCGCCACGCATGGGCCACGTCCTGGTGGACCTGGGACAGGTCCACGTCACGGCTGTCCCTGATGCTGTGCCCGGCGGATCCGACCTTGACCCTGCCGACCTCCCCTGGCCCAGCCCGGGCCCATGGGTCGAGCAGGTCCGCGACAGCGGCCTGGGCACTGTCGGCGAACCGGGGGAGCCGGGCGGACCGGCCGAGCCCGACGGGCCGCGGCCGCTCCGTCTGGTTGGCCACTGCCTGTACCTGGCTCGCTACTGGCAGGACGAGACGGTCGTAGCAGGCGAGGTGCTTGCCAGGGCGGCGCAGCCACGTCTGAGCAGCACCGGCTCCCAGGGGTGGGTAGCCGGGACAAGCTTGGACGAGGCCCTCGAGCGCTTGTTCGGAGGGCAAGCCGACGGCGCCCAGGCACTCGCCGCCCGCAGGGCCATGACTAGCGCGTTCAGCGTGATCTCGGGGGGGCCCGGGACCGGCAAGACGACCACCGTTGCCCGCTTCCTGGCGTTGGTTTTCGAAGAAGCTTTGGCCGGGGGCACCGGCACTGTGCCTGTGGCGCTGGCCGCTCCCACGGGCAAGGCCGCTGCGCGTATGGGTGAAGCCGTGCGCAAAGAAGCCTCGCGGGCCGATATGCCAGAGCCCGTGCGTGCCGCGCTCATGGGGCTCTCGGCATCCACAGTGCACCGCTTGCTCGGCCGGGTGCCTGGTCGCCAGGACCGGTTCCGCTACGGGCGCGACCACAGGCTCCCCCACGATGTGGTGGTTGTCGACGAGACATCGATGATGTCGCTACCCCTCATGGCGCGGCTCCTCGAAGCGGTCCGCCCTGGAGCGCGCCTGGTGCTCGTGGGGGACCACGAGCAGCTCGCGTCGGTGGAGGCGGGCGCCGTGCTGGCCGACCTCGTAGGACCGGTGGCGCGCCCAATGGCGCACCCAGTGGCTCGAGCCGAGGCCTTCCCCACCGGCAGCCCTCTGGCCCAGCGCATAACGGTGCTAGAGGACAATCACCGCTTTGCAGGGCCGCTAGCCGAACTGGCTTCCCATGTACGTGCTGGGCGCAGCCGGGACGCCCTAGCCATGCTCGAAGAGTGTGGGCCGCCGGCACCGGCCGGCAGCCCAGTGGCCGGCAGCCCAGTGGCCGGCAGCCCAGTGCCACAGCCGCTCTCCTGGGTCAGGGTGCCGGGCGCGCCGCCGGTCGAGGAGCTGAAGGCGATGGTTGTCCAGGGCGCTCTTGACCTGGTGGCGGCTGGGATGAGCGGCGATGCCGAGGCCGGGCTTGAAGGTCTGGAGCGTTGGCGCCTGCTGTGCGCGCACCGCGACGGGCCCGCCGGAGCCAGTACCTGGAACACCCAGGTCGAAGCATGGTTGGCGACTGAGGAGGCTTTGGTGGCACCCGGCGGGTGGTACGCAGGGCGCCCCGTTGTAGTCACGGAGAACGACTACAGCCTCGGCTTGTTCAACGGCGACAGCGGGCTCACCGTCCGCCGGCCGGACGGGGGCCTATCGGTAGCCTTTCGCCGGGGCGCGGACCTGGAGATGTTCAGCCCTGCCCGACTGGCCCGGGTGCAGACCTGTTTTGCCATGACGGCGCACCGGGCCCAGGGATCGGAGTTTGACCGGGTTTGCGTGCTGCTCCCGGACGCACCGGCCCGGGTGCTCAGCCGGGAGCTGCTCTATACGGCGCTGACCCGGGCTCGAAGCGGCGTCGTCGTGGTTGCCAGCCGCAGCTCTTTGGTGACCGCCATAGAGCGGCCCGTGGCTCGCGCCTCGCGGCTTACCGAGCGCACGTGGGGCGCATCTTCGCCTCCAGGCTCCAGCCCGGCTACCGTCCCGGGCAATGGGAGCGACACCGAACCCGGGAACGACACCGGTGCCTGATACGCCTGGTACACCTGGTAGGCCTGGTGCGACGGCCACCAAGCTGAGTGACACGTGGGCCGCCTTGCGCCAGGACACGGATCTGCGGGGCCGGCGCTGGAGCGAGGCGGCATCGGATGCAGCCGACGAATGGCTGGCTCAGGTCTTCGCGTCGGCCGACCAGCAAGATAACCAGGCCCCCGCTGGGACGGCGGGCCCCGCATCCCGGTCAGCACGCCTCGGCGGCCTGCTCTCTCGGCGCCCGCCCGCACCTGCTGGCGGCGCAGCGGCGCTGCTGGCGGTGGGAAGCCTGGGCCGGCGCGATGTCGCCCCCGGTAGTGACCTGGACCTCCTCCTGGTACACCGCGGGCGTGCTGACATCGACTCACTGGCAGACCGCCTCTGGTACCCGATCTGGGACGACCCGATGCCGCTGGACCACAGCGTGCGCACGCTGGCGCAGGCAGCGCAGGCGGCCGAGTCCGACCTGCGAGTGGCCCTGGGCCTGCTCGATGCCCGCTTGGTGGCGGGCGATGCCGAGTTGTACGCCGAGCTGGTCGCCCTGACCAAGAGCCTGTGGCAAAAGCGGGCCGCCAAGTGGTTACCGGGATTGGCTGACTCCCGCTCCAGTGCCCACGAAGGCCTGGGTGATGTCGCGTTCCTGCTCGAACCCGAGCTCCAGGAGGGTAGGGGCGGCCTTCGCGACCTCCAGGTGCTGACCCTGCTGGGGAAGGTGACCCCGGTGGTCGCCCCCGTCCTCGCGGAGCCCGGCCTACGTGAGTCCGGTGACTTCTTGCACGCCGTGCGGGTGGAGCTCCAGCGTCCCACCGGCAAGCGGAGCGAGCGCTTGCTACTAGAAGACCAGGACAAGGTGGCGGAGGCCCTCGGTCTGGCCGGGCGCCCAGAGCTAGCCCACCAAGTCGCGACTGCCGCCCGCACGGTTGCCTGGCTCATGGACGACGCCTGGCGCCGGGTCGGGTCGTGGTTGGCAGGCCCAAGGGGCCGTGGGGGCTCAGCCGATCGCCCGCTCGGGCCTGGCCTGGTGCTGCGGGACAACGAAGTGGTGGTGCCGGCCCAGACGGCCATTGGCGCCGACCCTACTTTGGCGTTGCGGGCGGCGGCCGCCAGTGCCGAGCTGGGTATGCCGTTGGCGAGGGCAACCATGGCCCGTCTCAAGGCCGAGGCCCCAGTGCCTTCGAGCCCGTGGCCTGAACCGGTGCTGCGCGCCTTCCTGGAACTGCTGGCGGCGGGGTACGCCGCCGTCGGGGCCGTCGAGACCCTTGACCACCTCGGCGTATGGCAGCGCTACATGCCCGAGTGGGATCTCGTGCGCAACCGTCCCCAGTTCAACCCGTACCACCGGTGGACGGTGGACAGGCACCTGCTGGAGGCGGTCGCAGCCGCCGCCGAACACCAGCGCGATGTCCATAGGCCCGACTTGCTCCTCATCGGCATGCTGTTGCACGACATCGGAAAGGGCCAGCCCGGTGACCACTCGCGTGCCGGCGCGGATCTTGCCGTAGCGGCACTCGAGCGCATGGGCTTGGCGCGAGAGGACCGCACCATCGTCCACAAGCTGGTGCTGCACCACCTGTTGCTCCCCGATGTGGCGACCCGGCGGGACCTCGAAGACCCGGCGACGGCCACCGCAGTGGCCGACACAGTGGGCGACCTGGTGACGCTCGAACTGCTCGGGGCGATGGCAGACGCCGACGGGCGGGCGACGGGCCCGGCGGCGTGGACGCCCTGGAAGGCGCGCTTGGTCGAGGACCTGGTGCGAAAGGCGCAGGCGGTGCTGGAGGGCCGTCCGGTGCCGGTTGGGCCGGCGTTCCCGAACGAAGACCAGCGTGCGTTGATGGCTGCGGGGGGCACTCAGGTGGTACCCGGTGCTCACGATGTGACTGTGGTGGCGCCCGACCGCCCCGGGCTGTTTGCCGACCTCACAGGTGCCCTCGCTCTGCACGGGATCAGCATCCTTTCCGCTCGGGCGTGCTCGGAAGAGGGCAAGGCCCTGGATCTGTTCGTGCTCGACGTGGACGACGAGGCCCCGCCCCGCTGGGAACGGGTCGTGGCCGACCTGGCGGCCGCAGCCAACAAGCAGCTCGACGTGGCCGAAGCGCTGGCCCGCCGTCCCGGGCCGCCCCGGGCCCTACGCCGCGCTGCCGCCCTGGCTGTCGCCGGCACCCGGGTCATAGTCGACAACGACGCAGGCACGAGTGCCACCATCGTCGAAGTGAGAGCACCCGACTCGCCCGGCTTGCTCCACCGCGTGGGGCGGGCGCTGGCGTCGCTCGGCCTCGATATCGTTTCCGCCCAGGTCTCGACCCTTGGGGCCGCCGCCGTGGACACCTTTTACGTGCGCTCAGAGGGAGAAAAGCTGGCTGGCGAGAGCCAAGCCGACACCCTGCGCCAAAGCCTCGAAGCGCTCCTGGCGGCACCGACCGGCGCCTGAGCCCCAGGCCAATGCAACGCCGCCGGGTCGGCCGCCGCCACAGTCGAAGTCGTAACACTGCGGAAACATAGCGGTCGCGACCCCGAAACAAGCACCTTCTACCGTCTGTAAGCGAGCCCGTGGGCCGACAGGTCACGAGGCACGGCTCACCTACCACGAGGGAGGGTTTTTTGCATCAGTTAATGCACCTGGTGGCTGCTGCCACGCCGCCCAACGCGTCTGACAAGAGTTACCTGAACACTGGTGACAACGCGTGGCAGATGACCGCAGCCACTTTCGTCGCTTTGATGAGCGTCCCGGGCCTGGCCGTGCTCTTTGCCGGCCTGGTCCAAAAGAAGTGGGTAGTGAACACAATGCTCATGACATTTGCCGGCTTCGCAGCCGTGCTCATGGTATGGGTGTTGTGGGCGTACAAGATGGGCTTCGGCACGCCCTTGTTCCAGGGGTCGCACTGGAAGGCCACCAGCAACCCGATCACGAACTTCTTTGCCAATTTCATAGGTACCCCGGGGACCGTGCTCAGCGGGCCGACGCTGGAGAAGCAGGCGTCCATCCCGTTGGTGAACCCCTATATGCCCGGCCCCGGCCCCACTGGGTTTGCTTTGCCCCAAGCCAGCATCGTGTACTTCCAGTTTGTTTTCGCCGCTATTACACCCCTGCTCTTCCTGGGCAGCGTCCTTTCCCGCATCAAGTTCAAGGTGTGGTGCATCTTCGTGCCCCTGTGGACGACGTTTGCGTACGCCGTCAACGCTTTCTTGATCTGGGGTGGCGGCTACTGGGCGCAACAAGGTGTGGGTGACTACTCGGGCGGCTACGTGATCCACCTGGCTGCCGGCACCAGTGGTTTCGTGGCTGCCGCCATGGTCGGCCCTCGCCTCAAGAGGGACCGCGACCGTGCCATACCGCACAGCCTGCCGCTGATCGCCATCGGCGGTGGCATTATCTGGCTCGGTTGGAACGGTTTCAACGGTGGCGACCCTTACTTCGCCAGTGCCAACGCGGCGACGGCGATCATCAACACCAACATGGCCACGGCAGCTGCCTTGCTCACCTGGATGCTCTGGGACATGTTCGCCGGGCCAGCCAAGAAGCCCACGTTCCTTGGTGCCATCAACGGCATGGTGGTCGGCCTTGTTGCCATCACCCCGTCCGCTGGTTACGTGAACGGGGCAGGCGCCCTGCTCATCGGCGCCATCGACTCCACCATCGTGTGGATCGCCTGGACTTACCTTTCCCGGGTCAAGTTCATGAAGAAGGTCGACGACGCCATGGGCATCGTGTACACCCACGGCATCGCCGGCTTGTTCGGAGGGTTGCTGTTAGGGGTGTTCGCGGATCCGAGCGTGGTCGAGTACCAGAGCCTCGGAGGCGCCCCGGCTTCTCTCAAGGGCCTCCTCTACGGGCACCCCAAGCAGCTGCTGATCCAGTTCTTAGCTGCGGTAACGATCATCTTGTGGGACGCTCTGGTCACCTTTGTCATATTGAAGGTCATCAGCTTCTTCACCCCGCTGCGAATGACCGACGCAGAACTGGAGATCGGCGACCTGGCCGTGCACGACGAAGAGGCCTACCCCGATTCCGAGGGGGTGTCGCGCGCTTTGCCGGGCTATGGTGAGGCGTCACCGGTCATGCCGGCAACCGCGGCAGTCGGCATAGGAGGAGGAGCCTGATGATCCTCGTTACCGCCATAGTCAAGCCCCACGCGCTGGACCCCGTACGCGAGGCACTTTCCTATGTAGGGATCGCAGGTATGACGATCTCTGAGGTAAAGGGTTTCGGGCGCCAGAGGGGCCACACCGAGGTATACCGGGGCGCCGAGTACAAAGTCGACTTCGTGCCCAAGATCAAGATCGAGGTCCTGACAGCCGCCGAGATGGCCGACGACGTGGTGGAGGCGATAGCCAAAGCCGCCCGTACGGGCAAGATCGGCGACGGCAAGATCTGGGTCACCGCCGTAGACAGTGTCACCCGCATCCGTACCGGCGAGACCGGTCCGGGCGCCATTTAGGGCGAGCGGATGGCACGAGGCAAGTACAAGCGGACTGGCACCGACCCCTCTGGCCTGCGGGCCAGGGGGGCGGGCAGCTCATCTCTGGTTGTCCCGGCAACGGCGGTCCCGGCAGGGCGTTTCAGCGCCGGGACGTCCAAGGGTGCCGGCGTCGCCGATGCGCCCGTCCTGGGCGCCGCAGTGATGTCACCGTGGGGTTGGCGTGTCATGGCTGTTTTCGCCATGGTTGGTATCGGGGTGTGCCTTACGTGCTACCTCGACGGCAAGCTCCTCTTCGGTGCGCTGTGGACGGTCATCGCTGGGGCGTGGTCGGTGTTCTCCGCCTTCTTGTGGCGTAAGCACCTTGCGTGGGACAAGCAGCGGTAGCTCTGTAGTTGCCGGGTAAGCATTTCGTGGCCCGTGGGGGGCGCTACTTGAGCGCCTCTCCCGGCCACTGGGTGCCGGTGGCTTGGTGGCGGTAACGATGCTCGGGGCGGCCTGTGGTCCCGTAGCGCAGGGACATGACCACCCTCCCGCTGGCCTCGAGCCTGTTCAGGTAGCGCTGGGCTGTGGCCCGGCTCGTGCCGAGCTTGGCCGCCACCTCTGACGCTGTCAACCACGACTCCACCTCCGCCAGCAGGTCCTCGACCGCCTCCAGAGTGTGGGATTTCGGCTCCGGCTTTGCCGTAGCCGACATCGACGAATAAAGGCGGTCGACGCTGGTCTGGTCGGCCTGCTGGAGCGAACCGAGCTGGCGGTGCATGGCCTGGTACGCCAGCAGCCGCTCCTGCAAAGCGGCAAAGCCGAACGGTTTGAGAAGGTAATGGAACGCCCCGTACTGCATGGCCGAGCGCACGCTGGCCGCATCGCTGGCAGCTGTGATGACGATGACGTCCACGTTGCCCGCCGCGCTTCGCGCCTGGCGGAGCCGTTTAAGTACCTCCAGGCCATGCTGGTCCGGCAGGTACAGATCCAATAAGACGAGATCCGGCGCCAGGGGCTCAAGGTTTGCCACCAGCGCTTGGGCCGAGTGAGCCTGGCCGACGACCACAAAGCCGGGCACCTTCTCGACGTACGCAGCGTGGAGCGAAGCCACGCGGAAGTCGTCGTCTACTACGAGGACCCGGATCATGCCGGCACGGCCGTTTGCGCGCTAACACAGCCTGGGAGAAGCACCGAGAACACCGCCCCCTCCTGTTTGCTTATTTCGACGAAACCGCCACGTCGCTCGACTATCTGGCGTACGAGGGCGAGCCCGAGGCCTCGCCGCGCTCCGGATTTGGACGCCTTCGTGCTCCAGCCGTCGACGAAGATCGCCTCGCGATCGGCATCGTTCACCCCGGGGCCCGAGTCACGCACCTGCACCAGTAGGTCCGTTCCCGACGCGGAGAAGGTGACCTCGACGCGGGGCTCGGCCGCCCCTGTCAAAGCTGCGTCGATGGCGTTGTCAACCAGGTTGCCAAGCACGGTGAGGATGTCGGTCACGTCCGCCAGCCTGCCTTCCAGGCGTTGGTCGCTGGCCACGCTCAAGATAACCCCGCGCTCTAGTGCCACCGATGTCTTGGCCAGCAACAACGCCACGACCATTGGGTCGCCGAGGGAACCGATCAACTGCTGGGCGAGCTGGTTGCGGGCATGCGATACGGCGGTCACGAACTCGATCGCCTCGTCGTAGCGGCCCAGCTCTACCAGGCCGACGAGGGCGTGCAGGCGGTTGGAAAACTCGTGGGACTGGGCCCGGAGTGCTTCGGTCAAACCAAGCACCGCGTCGAGTTCGCGCATCAGGCCCTCTGGCTCCGTACGGTCCTGGAAGGTGATCACCCACCCCAGGTGAGCGCCCCGGTCGGCGTGCACGGGCATCCGGTTGGCGACAACCACGCGCTGGCCCACGAGCACTATCTGGTCGGTGCCCTCGACGCGGCCCAGTATCAAATCGGCCAGTCGCCCCGGGGGGAGCAAGTCCACCAAGGGCCTCCCGAGGTGGTCGGACGGTAGCTCGAGCATCGACCGCGCCTGGTCGTTCACCAAGCGCACCCGGTTGTGGGCATCGAGGCCCAGTACTCCCTCCCGGATGCCGTGCAGCATCGCTTCGCGCTCTTGGAACAGGCCGGTTATGGCATCGAGCTCTAAACCGAGGGTTTGGCGCTTGAGCCTCCTTGTCAACAACAGCGACAGCAGGGTGCCAAAACCGAGAGCGGCGAGCGTGTACACACCGATGGTGGGCAGCTCAGCCGCCAGGTAACTCTGCACCCGCTGTACCGGGATACCGACAGAGACCTCGCCGATCAGCTTGTGCCCGCTCCCGAAGATGGGTACCTTGCCTCGCGCCGTCCTGCCCAGGGTCCCGGTCTGTACCCCGGTCCATGGCCGACCCGTGCGGTACGGCTCCGTTGCCCGGGGCTCAGGGTCGTCAGTGACGGATTTGCCGATCAGCTTGGGGTCGGGGTGCGAGTAGCGGATCCCCTTGGAGTTGGTCACAACGACGTAGCTGGCGCCTGTGGCGTGCCAGACGCGCGACGCCATCACCTGCACCACCCCGTGTGGGTCTGCCTGCTGGACCGCTGCTATGAGGGAGGGTGTCGACGCAAAGGTCTCAGCCACGCTGAGCGCGCGTTGCTCGTACGAACGGTCCAGCTGGCCTTCCTGGTACCAAACGACCAGCGCGAACCCGGCGACGACCGTCAGCAGTAGCACGGCCGTCTGGATGACGAGCACTTGTGCCGAAAGACTTCGGTGCCTTACTGCACGACGCACGCTGCCTCCCCCGGCAAGTGTGACCACGGCCCATTGCGATGTCAAGGCACCATCGTTGCTCTCGGCGCCCGGTACTCCTGCTAAAGCGCTGGGTGCTAGCCACTGGCACCCGGTCAGATTGCTTAAGGACCGGATTGGTCAAACGGGATGTAGCCGGGATGCCCGGCACGGGGATCGTAGGCCCGGGCACCGCGGGCATGAGCAAAATGCGCAGAACGAGCTCAAGAAATAAAACTTTGGCGTAAGTGAACAAAGCCCAACTGTGACCTTCGCCATATGTACCTTCTTTGGTCAACCAGACTTAGGGGGTGGCAGGGAGAAGATGCAGTTGTTCTGGCTGTCCGTGGGCTTCGGCTTCGTAACTGCGTCCGTGCTCGCCATCTCGGCAGTTGGCCTGAGCCTTCAGTTCGGGATCACGAACTACATCAACTTCGCGTACGGCGACTTCATGGCCCTGGGCGCCTACTTCAGCTATGCGCTGAACAACGAGCTCCTCCACATCAACATCTGGCTTGCCATGGTGTGCGGTTCTTTGGGCATGGGTGCCCTGGCCGTGCTGGTCAACCAGTTTATCCTCGCGCCATTTGCCCGGCGCTTCAAGAAAACCTTCTATGTGCTGATCGTCACGTTTGGCCTCTCGCTCATACTCCTCAACCTGGAGTACTCACTTTGGGGGGCAGACGTGAGGTTCTTCAATATGCCCCTTCAAAGGGCACACCACTTCGGGCCGATCCTGCTGACCAACCCCCAGCTCGTGGTGATGGGGATTGCCATTATCACCATGCTGGGCGTGCACACCCTATTGAAGGTGACCCGGCTCGGCAAGTGCATGCGAGCCATGTCAGACAACACGGCGCTGGCTATGACCAGCGGGATCGATACTAAACGAATAACCACCGTCACATGGTTCCTTTCCGGCACTATGGCTGGCCTCTCCGGCACGGTGCTGGGCATAACCGAGGGCAACCTCACACCCGCAGCCGGCGAGCTGTTCCTTTTCGTCATCTTCGCTGCCGTCATCGTCGGAGGCGTGGGCAGCATCTACGGGGCAATGGCCGGCGCACTGCTGATAGGGCTGGCAACAGAAGTGTCTGCGGCTTACATAAATCCCGCGTACAAACTGGACATCGCCTTTGTCATCTTGATACTCACTCTACTTATCCGGCCCAGTGGGCTCTTCGCACGCCCGGGAAGGGTGTAACCCATGTCAGGGACCTGGTACTACATCTTCACCCTGATCTTCTTCCTCTTCGACTATTTCATACTGGCGATGGGGCTCAATATCCAGTACGGCGAGACCGGGATCCTCAACTTTGCGTACATCGGTTTTGTTGCCATCGGCGCATATGTCACAGGGGCGCTGAGCTTGCCAAAGTCGGCAGGTACAGGCCAGTACTACATCCTCGGCTTCAGCATGCCCTTCCCGTTCAACCTCCTGATCGGTGGTCTCACCGCATCCGCCTTCGCCGTGGTCGTCGCCCTCATCGCTTTGCGCCGGTTGCGGACCGACTACCTGGCGATGGTGCTCATTTCCCTGTCCCTGGTCCTGTACGACGTGTGCAACAACTACGTGCCCCTCTTCAACGGGGCTGACGGCCTCTACAACGTCCCCGAACCCTTCGCCGGCGTACTGCACCTGAACACCAACTCGTTCATCCCGTTCTTTGCAGGGGTAACCGGCGTCGTGGCGTTGATCATGTGGTTTGTGATGAGCCGGATTATGCGCTCACCTGCGGGCCGCACTTTCCGCGCCATCCGCGACGACGACGTGGTGGCCGCCGCCCTGGGGAAGAACGTCTTCCGCCAGCAGTTGAAATCGATGATCATCGGGTCCTTCTACGCCGGCATCGGGGGCGGCCTGATAATCCAGTTCAGCGGGTCGTTCAACCCGACGGCGTGGTTGCCGGGCGAGACGTTCGTGGTGTTCGCTGTGATCCTGGTAGGGGGCGTCGGCAACAACATCGGCCTGCTCGTCGGGGCGCTCGTGGTGGAAACGCTCTTGGTGCACCTCCCCGCCTTCTTACCGGCCATCCCCGGGCACCCCGGCCTCATCGAGTACTTCGACGCCGTACTGATCGGTGTGCTCCTCATGGCCATGCTCTGGTTCAGGCCTCAAGGCATCGTCCCCGAACGGACGCGCAAGGCCGGCGCGTTCGGGGCCGGCGAACGCTTGGGAGCCGAGGCCACGGTCGCCGGCGAAGAGGCGGTTACCGGCGATGAGGCCGTTGCCCCCTTGACGCGCTCGGCAGTGCAGCCGGAGGTGACCGGTCAATGACTGCGCCGGCCACGACGAGCTCAGCCCGCAACGCATGGGAAAACGCCGCCCTGAGCTGCGAAGGCATCACCAAGGCGTTCCAGGGGGTCCACGCTGTCAACGGCGCGGCTTTTGCCGTCCCGGGCGGCCAGATCACCGCACTGATCGGCCCGAACGGCGCCGGCAAGACCACCCTGGTCAATATCTTGTCGGGTTCGATGACCTGCGACCGGGGCCAAGAGCTCATCGGGAGCACCGACGTCACCAACTGGCCGAGCCACAAGATCGCCGAGCTGGGGCTGATGCGCACCTTCCAGCTGTCCCGGGAGCTCGGAGGCCTGACCGTGCTGGAAAACCTCTTGGTAGCAGCCAGGGACCAGGCCGGCGAGAGGTTGTGGAACATATTCCTGCGCCCTGGCCTGGTGCGTCGCCAGGAGAAGGACAACGTGGAGCGCGCTCTGGACCTACTGGAGACCTACGGCTTGTACAGGCTGCGCGATGCGCGGGCCAGCGACCTCTCCGGTGGCCAGAAGAAGCTGCTCGAGATCTCCCGGGCCGTCATGGCATCGCCGAAGATCCTTCTCCTCGACGAGCCCATGGCGGGGGTCAACCCTGCGCTCATCGAACGGATCGGCGGCTACATCATCGACCTGAAGCGGGATGGCGTCACGGTGCTCATGATCGAGCACAACCTGAACGTCGTCGAGCGGATATGTGACCACGTGATCGTGCTGGCCGAAGGCCGCACCTTGGCGGAGGGGCGCCTCAGCGAACTGCGGGAAAACGAACAAGTGGTGAAGGCCTATCTGGGTGAGGTGATAAATGCCGGCACTACGCGCTGAGGCGATCACGGCCGGTTACGGGCGGTCGCCGATCATCAACGAGATCTCCTTGACCGCCGACCTGGGGTCGGTCACCACCATCATCGGGCCCAACGGGGCCGGCAAATCCACCTTCATCAAGTCTCTCGTAGGCATCCTGCGCCCCATGTCAGGGCAGGTAGTCGTCAACGACGTCGACATCACGAAGATGCCCGGGCACCGTATACCTCGCCACGGTTTGGTGTACGTCCCTCAAAACGACAATGTCTTCAAACGCCTGACCGTGCGGGAGAACCTTGAGATCGGCGGGTTTGCCTCGCGCACCGACCCGGCGGCGCGCATGGCCGAGATACTCGCCATCTTCACCGACCTGGCCAAGGCGGTGGACAAAAAGGCGGGTTTCCTCTCCGGCGGCCAGCAAAACCTTCTCGCCATCGCCCGGGCACTCATGGTCGACCCGACAGTGATCCTGCTCGACGAGCCGACGGCCGGCCTGTCCCCCGCCTATACCGATGTCGTGTGGGCGCAGATCCGGCGGATCTCACAGCTCAACACCGCTGCGCTGGTGGTCGAGCAAAACGTGGAGCGCGCCCTCAAGCAGTCTGACTTCGTCCATATTTTTGTCGCCGGCCGTAACCACGTGCATGGGACCGCAGACGAGATTGCTTCACTGGATCTCCCGTCCATATTCCTCGGGCGCTCCTAGCGCTCGTGCTCTACGCGGCGAAGACCTTCGCCGCCGCTTGAGAAACAACAATGAGGAGGTTGCATCACATGAGGACAGTAAGGTTGCACAAGCGCACGCTGATCGGCGTCGCGCTCGCAGCCCTTATGGCAGCTAGCGGAGGTGTAGCGTCAGCGAACGTGGTGCCGCGAGCCGCCAAATCGTCGGGCAAGTCGGCGAGCACTCTGGTTGTCGGAGGCATGTTCCCCTTTACCGGCTCGAAGTCGCTCCTCTCGCAATGGGGGACGCATGGGGTCGCCGTAGGTGTATACGAGATAAATCACAACGGTGGTGTGCTCGGTCACGACCTGAAGGCCGCCTACGTCGACGATGCAGCCGACTCTGTCGACGCGCTCCCTGCCTTCCGCAAGCTTCTGCTTGACCACCCGACGCTGGTCGTGGGGCCGTTCTCGCCCACCATTGAAGCCGTCATCAACCAGTTCCAGCCAAACGACGTTGTCGACTTCATGGTCGGGGGTTTGACCAACCTCGACACCATGAAGTACCCCTTCGTCTTCCGTACGTCGTCGTCGGACTCGAACGAGGCCATTGCCATGGCCTACTACGCCATCCATCACGGTTGGAAGTCGGCAGCGCTCATGTTCGACAATTCCGCCAACTCACAGGGGTTCGTCCCCCCGCTCATGAAGGCCTTCAAAGCCCTCGGTGGCAAAGTCGTGGCCAACATAACCTTGACACCGGGCCAGTCGTCGTACAGCACAGAGCTGACTCAGGTATTTTCACACAAGCCGGCGGTGATCTTCGACTCTATGGACACCCAGACGGCGGCGACTCTGTTCAGCGACGGCCAGCAGCTCGGTTATATGAACGTGCCCTGGATCGGGGACGACCTGCAGTCGGCGCCCCAAGGCGCTTATGCCAAGGCGTTCGGTGCTACCGCGGACAAGTACTTGACGGCGGCGTTGCCGGCATCGCCATCGGGAGACGCTTTCAACCACTTCCTGGCCACCTACCAAAAGGTCTGGCACACCAAGAGCATCCTGCCCACAACCTTCAACGAGTACGACTCCATCGTCATTTCATCTCTGGCCATGACCATGGCCAGGAGCACAGATCCCAAGGTGTGGGTGCGTGACGTGCTGAAGGTGTCCAATCCTCCGGGCATCAAGTGCTACACGTACAGCTCGTGTGTCGCCTTGCTCCACAAGGGTAAGAAGATCAATTACGAAGGCGCCTCAGGTAATGACGACTTCAATAAGTACCACAACGTGTTCAGCGGCTTCCAAATGCTCGGCTTCGACTCCAAGCTCAACAACGTCACCCGCGGCGTTGTCACGCCCGCTGAGCTCGCCCAAGTCGTAGCAAAAGAAGGCTGAGCCCCCCCAGCCCGCGCCGGCGGGTGGTCCGTGCTTGTAGCGGCCCACCCGCCGGTGTTTTGCCTAAGGCGGCGGCCTAAGGCGGCGGCCTTAGGCGGCGGTCGGCACGCTTATCCCGAAATAGAGACCTTGTCCCCCGTTGGTACCAGCTCTTCCCACGTGTTGCCGGGGGTGAGCTTCAGGGCCACACCGTGGGGCCCGACGAAGCTGGCAGGAGCAGTGAGCGACGGACGTTCCCACATGCCCCGGTACACGGCGCCGTTGCGGAATATCCACGCCGGCCCGCTGCCTGTCAGGGTCATGTTGTTTTCGTGGGCCCCGGTGGCGTCTTCGACGTACGCCGTGGCATACTCCGGCGCTTGGACCACGACGACGTTCGCGGCCGATATCTGAGTGCCGTCGCCTTGCATCGCCGGCCCGGTGGTGTCCGGGTACGAGCGTAGCCAGCGGCCCGATTTCGGGTCCCAGGTCCAGCTCGTCACCTCGGGGTAGGAGATGTCGACCGCGGCAGCCGGCTTCGCGCCTTTGGGCATGCGCCCGTAGTGGAACTGGGCCGGAGGAGGTTGGTCGATGGTGAGGCCGGCAGATTTGGCCGCTGCGTACAGCAAAGACGTCGAGGTTTCGAGATTGTGCGGGATGTACCGTGACGGGTCCCGGGTGTACGCGGGACCGGCCCGGTTGGCCCCCACGTCTTCGAGCTCGGACCCGGACGCGTCTACTGCGTCGACGACCGGCTGGATCGCCCCCGAGTAGGCGAAAAGGAGCTTGCCATAGGGGGCCAGGATGGCGAGGTCGATGAAGCGTGCCGAGCGCACCGGCTCTATGCGCGCCGCACTCTGGCAATCGAAGACCGCCACGAAACGGGTGATGCCTCCCTCGACCGGCTCTTCGTAGACGATGTCCGCTTGGTTGAGCCCGTACTGGGGCCGGGCCGCGGGCAGGTTCTCGACTTTGACTGCCAGGGCACTGCGGTGCAGAGCCGCCTTGTCGGCGGGGACTGTCCCCGTCAGCGGGCAGGTCGGGCCATGCTTTGCTTGCGCAGGCGCCTTCGTGGTCGTCGTGGTTGCCGGCGCGGACGTTGTCGGCCCGGAGGCTTGTTTCTTGCCTCCGCCACCGCAGCCGGCCATCAGGGTCATGCCTGCTACGGCCGCCATGACGGCCGCGGCCCGCCGCCGGCCCTTGGGGGTCATCATCGGACCAGAACCCTACAGGCGTGGCCGGTTGGCGGCCAAGCACCCTGCGCCCCGCTGGGCGCGGTCGAGCCTCGATTGCGCTTGGTCCTGGCGCGCTTGGTCCCGGGTCAGGCGCGCTGGCCCTGCAGGCGTACTGCCTCGGCGGCAGCAGCGATGGCCTCTGGGTCGCCCAGCCAGCGACCGCCGGCCTTCAGTGGCTTCAGGTTGGCGTCCAGCTCGTAGACGATGGGGACGCCCGTTGGGATCTCAAGCTTGGCGATGTCGTCGCCGCTCATCCCGTCGAGGTGCTTGATGAGGGCTCGCAAGCTGTTGCCGTGGGCGGCCACGAGCACCGTCTTGCCCGCAAGGAGCTGGGGTGCGATGGCGTCGTACCAGTAGGGCACCATGCGCACGACGACGTCGGCCAGGCACTCGGTCGAGGGCACGACGCCGGGCAGGTAACGAGGGTCGGAGGCCAGGTCGTAGGGGCTTGCCTCACCCATCGGCGGAGGCGGCACGTCGTAGCTGCGCCGCCACAACTTGAACTGCTCGTCGCCGTACTTGTCCCGAGTTTCGGCCTTGTCGAGGCCCGTCAGGCCGCCGTAGTGGCGCTCGTTGAGCCGCCAGTGGCGCTGTACCGGGATCCACAGGCGCCCGGTCTCTTCTTGGATGATGTTGAGCGTGCGGATGGCCCTGGTGAGCAAGGACGTAAAGGCCACATCGGGCAGCAAACCCTCATTGGCCAGGAGCTTGCCGGCTTGGCGCGCCTCCTGCTCCCCGGTAGGGGACAGGTCGACGTCCCACCATCCCGTGAAGCGGTTCTCCAGGTTCCAAAGGCTCTGGCCGTGGCGTGCGAGAAGAAGCGTGGGCATGGGCCCGAGCCTAGTTGGGAGCCCCTCGCAGGCCTAAAGTGCGCAGTTCAACCAGGCCCGAGCCAACCGGGGCCTGAGCCGGCCAGGGCCTAAGCTCGGACGATGCGCCGGGGGGTGCGGCTCTTTCTTTTGGCCTTCGGCGCCTTCTTCCTTGCCGCGAGCGCATGGTCTTTCGCCTGCCCCCTCGGGTCGCCCCCTGACGAGCCGGCGCACCTTATCCGTGCCGCATCCTTGGTCCGCGGCCAACTGGTGGGCCGCGACCTGCCGGGCGCGACCCAGGCGCAAGGCAGCTATGTCATCGTGGGGGTGCCCGAGGTCTTCGCCAGCCTGGCCAACGACGTGGCGTGCTTCAAGCGCGACCCCAAAATCCCTGCGGGCTGCCAGGCGCCTTTGGTGCCCTCGCCGCAGGACCAGTCGGTGGAGAGCTATGTGGGGCGCTACCCGCCCCTGTACTACGCGATAACCGGTTTGCCCACGCTTGCGTTCGTATCCGTTGGCGGGGTGTATGCCGCGCGGCTGGTGAGTGCCGCGCTCTGCGCCCTCATGCTCGCACTGGCCGTCGTGTCTGCGCGGCGAGTCCCCGAACGCCCGCTGTTGCCTACCGGAGTGGCGCTGGGCGCTACGCCGATGGTCTTGTACCTGGGCGGCGCCTTGAACCCGAGCGGTTTCGAAGCCGCGTGCGGGGTGGCCGCCTTCGCCGGCGCAGTTGCTCTCGCCCGCCTGCCGCTTGACGCGCTGACAAGGGCCGACGTAGCTCGCTTGGGAGTGCCTGCGCTGTGCCTGATGCTGGTGCGGGCCCTGTCGCCGGTGTGGGCCGTGGTGGCCGTCGCCGTGCTGTGCCTGTTGCGGGGGTGGCCGGCTACGGGCGCCCTCCTGCGCCGGCGTGCCGTCAGAGCCTGGTTGGCTGCCGGAGGGGTTGCCGGAGCGCTTTCGCTGGCCTGGGACTTCGCGGCGGGGGGGCTTCGCCTGCAGCCGGGGATGCATGTGCGGCCGGGGACAAGCGCTCTCGGCGTCGCCCACCTCGCCCTCGACCGGTTGCACCTGATCGCTGTGTCCAGCATCGGGTTGTTCGGCTGGCTCGACACCTCCTCGCCCTACGGGGTGGTGGCGGTGTGGGCGCTCGCCACCGCGGCCCTGGTCGCCGTGGCCGTCGTTACAGGCAGCGGGCGCGAGCGGCTTGCAACGCTAGGGACGGCCCTGGCGTGGGCCGCATTTGCCTACGTGTTCGTACTGGCCATGGTCCCCTCGCACGGGCTCGTGGGCCAAGGCCGCGATTTCCTAGCCCTGGCGGCGGGCATACCTGTGGTGGCCGGTGCTTGTTCCCGCCCTGGAGGCGTAGCCGGCGGCGTGGGCCGAGGTTGGCGGCTCGCCGGCGCAGCCGTAGCCGTGGCCTTCGTTGGCGCTCAGGTGGCTGACTTCTACGGGACACTGCGCCGTTACAGCGTCGGGACCTCCGGGCCTATGAACGCCTTCGCCCACGTGGCCGGTGGATGGGCACCCCCTGTTCCGGGCCCGGTGCTCGTCGTGTGCTTCACCGCCGGGGCGCTCGGGGCGGCCATGTTGTGCACCACTC
This sequence comes from Acidimicrobiales bacterium, assembly GCA_035702845.1. Classification (GTDB taxonomy): domain Bacteria; phylum Actinomycetota; class Acidimicrobiia; order Acidimicrobiales; family Palsa-688; genus JAJZMF01. The sequence continues at coordinate 15,138 of DASSZK010000071.1, read as the reverse complement.
GGGGGCCGGGCCGGGCGCCATCGTCCCCTGGTGGCCTCCTATGCGCGTATCCACCTCGCGTAGGCGAGGAGCCAGTCAAACTTTCTTGATACGGAGACACTCAAGTTTGCTACACTGGCACCCATCGAGCAGACGACCTGCTCTATAGGTGTACCGGCAATAGAGGGCCAGCCTTCCCGGAGCGGGGGCAGCCCGTCTCCAAGGAGGAGCCACATGGCAAAGGCAGTAGGTATCGACCTGGGCACCACCAACTCGGTGGTAGCGGTCCTCGAAGGCGGGGAGCCGACCGTGATCGCGAACGCCGAGGGCGCCCGCACCACCCCATCGGTAGTCGGGTTCTCCAAGTCCGGCGAGGTGCTCGTTGGCGAGGTCGCCAAGCGCCAGGCCATCACCAACCCCGACCGCACCATCCGCTCGGTCAAGCGCCACATGGGCGACAACGCCTGGCGTATGGACATCGACGCCAAGGGCTATTCGGCCCAGGAGATCTCCGCCCGCATCCTGCAAAAGCTGAAGAGGGACGCGGAGAGCTACCTCGGCACGAGCGTCACCCAGGCGGTCATTACCGTGCCGGCGTACTTCGACGATGCCCAGCGCACGGCGACCAAGGAAGCGGGCCAGATCGCCGGCCTCGAGGTGCTGCGGATCATCAACGAGCCGACCGCGGCGGCGCTCGCTTACGGCCTCGACAAAGAAGAAGAGCAGACCATCCTCGTGTTCGACCTCGGTGGAGGCACCTTCGATGTCTCCGTACTGGAGATCAGCGAGGGGATCTTCCAAGTGAAGTCGACCAGCGGCAATACGCACCTCGGCGGTGACGACTGGGACCAGCGCGTCATCGACTGGTTGGTCAAGACCTTCAAAGACACCGAGGGCGTGGACCTGTCCAATGACAAGATGGCTCTCCAGCGCCTGAAGGAGGCGGCAGAGAAGGCGAAGATCGAGCTTTCTGCCGTGCAGGAGACCAACATAAACCTGCCGTTCATCACCGCCACCAGCGAGGGCCCCAAGCACTTGGACCTCAAGCTGACGAGGGCCAAGTTCCAGGAAATGACTGCGGATCTCGTCGAAGCGTGCCGTGGCCCTTTCGACCAGGCCATAAAGGACGCCGGGCTCAGCAAGGACAAGATCGACCACATCGTGCTCGTGGGCGGGTCTACCCGTATGCCGGCGATCATCGACCTGGTGCGCTCGTTGACGGGCAAAGAGCCGCATAAGGGCGTGAACCCCGACGAAGTGGTGGCCGTGGGTGCCGCCATCCAAGCCGGCGTGCTCATGGGCGAAGTAAAGGACATCCTGCTGCTCGACGTCACCCCGCTGTCCCTCGGGATCGAGACAAAAGGCGGCGTCATGACAAAGCTCATCGAGCGCAACACCACGATCCCCACCAAAAAGAGCGAGGTGTTCACCACCGCTGAGGACATGCAGCCCTCAGTCCAGGTGCACGTGCTCCAGGGTGAGCGGGAAATGGCGATGTACAACAAGACCCTTGGCAAGTTCGAGCTCGTAGACCTGCCGCCGGCGCCCCGAGGAGTGCCCCAGATCGAGGTCACCTTCGACATCGACGCCAACGGCATCGTGCACGTGTCGGCCAAGGACCGGGCCACCGGCAAGGAGCAGTCCATGACCATTACCGGCCAGAGCTCGCTCAACAAGGACGAGATCGACCGGATGGTCCGCGACGCCGAGGCGCACGCAGCCGACGACCGCCGCCGTCGCGAGGAGGCAGAGATCCGCAACAATGCCGACTCGCTCGTGTACCAGACCGAAAAGATGTTAAAGGACCAGGCGAGCTCGTTCAGCGGTGCGGAAAAGGAGAAGGTCGAGTCCGACCTGAAGGCGCTGAAAGAGGCCATAAGTGGCAGCGATCTCGACGCCATCAAGTCCGCCACCGAGCGCCTGGCTGTGGGTGTGCAAGAGCTGGGCAAGAAGCTCTACGAGTCGGCAGCGGCGAGCGCGACGGCCGCCGGTGGCACCGGTGCCGCTGCGACCGGCGCCTCGGCTCCCAATGACGACGAAGTCGTGGACGCGGAGATCGTCGACGAGGGCGGTAACGCCTGATGGCCGAAGGACGTCCAAATGACGACCAAGACTGGGGCCTCGGCTCCGAACCGGACATAGCCGCCGGCGCGGGTATAAGCGAAGACCTCGCCCCGAGCGAGCCGGGCTCCCAAGCCTCTACCGGCCCCGCGGATGAGGGGGCTGGGGAGGGCCAAGCGCCCTCGCCGTCAGAAGGAGGCGGTACCAAGGAGGCCGAGCTGTACGACCGCCTCTTGCGCCTGCAGGCCGAGTTTGACAACTACCGCAAGCGCGTGGACCGCCAGCAGCGTGAGACTATCGACAACGCTGCCACGGGTCTGGTCAAAAAGCTGTTGCCTGTGCTCGATACTGCCGACCTGGCCTTGGCCCACGGTGGTGGCGAGGACATAAAGCAGCTGGCAGGAGCCCTCTTTGACGTGCTCTCCAAAGAGGGCCTCGAGCGGGTGGTGCCCGAAGGTCAAGCGTTCGACCCTGAGCACCACGACGCCGTGGCCCATGAACCGGCAGAGGGCGACGACGCCCCCGAAAGGCCTGAAGTCAGCGAAGTCATGCGAGCCGGCTACATGTGGCGAGGCCGCGTGCTGCGCCCGGCAATGGTGAAAGTGAGAGGTTGAGAAGTTGGCACCACAGCGCGAGTGGTTGGAAAAGGATTACTACAAGGTTCTCGGCGTCGCCAAGACGGCGACGGACAAAGAGATCGCTCGCGCTTATCGCAAGTTGGCCAAGCAGTACCACCCCGATGCCAACCCCGGCTCCGAAGAGCGTTTCAAGGAGATCTCGGCCGCCTACGAAGTTGTCGGCGACGAGGCCAAGCGCAAGGAGTACGACGAAGTGCGTGCCATGGGCGCGCCGGGCTTCGCCGGGAACCCCTTCGCCGGAGCCGGGGCGCCGGGGGGGTTCTCCAATTTCAGGGTCGACGACCTCGGGGACATCCTGGGCAACATATTTGGCCGGGGCGGGCGCCGGGCCCGCCAGCCCCAGGGCGCAGGCGCCACGCCCGCGGGCCCGCAAAAGGGCCAGGATGTCGAGGCGGAGCTGCACCTGTCGTTTGCCGACGCCGTCCAGGGAGTGACCACGACAGTCAACGTCGTTTCTGACGTCCCGTGCGCCACGTGCTCGGGTACGGGGTCCGCGCCTGGCACGGCTCCCACCGTGTGCGCCGTCTGCTCGGGCACGGGGGTGGTCAACGAGAACCAGGGCATGTTCTCGTTCAGCCATCCCTGCGTGGCGTGCGGAGGCACGGGGATGCAGATCGAGACACCGTGCCCGACCTGCGCCGGGCGGGGTACCGAGCGCAAGGCGAGGCAGGTAAAGGTGCGCATACCGTCTGGGGTGGAGGACGGCCAGCGCATAAAGGTAAAAGGAAGAGGAGGCGCCGGCCGCCACGGTGCGCCCGCGGGTGACCTGTTCGTGACCGTGCGGACCACCGCTCATTCAGTTTTTGGCCGGCGAGGCAACGACCTCACAGTAAAAGTGCCGATTACGTTCGCGGAGGCGGCGTTGGGGGCAACGATCCCCGTACCGACTCTGTCGGGGCGGACCGTGACCATGAAGGTGCCACCGGGGACCCCTTCGGGGCGCCAGTTCCGCGTGGCCGGCCAGGGGGTGCCCCTGCCAGGCCACGCTGGCGACTTGATCGTGTCGGTCGAGGTCGACGTGCCTTCGCACCTGAACGCGGAGCAACGACGGGCGGTAGAGGCGTTGTCGAAGGCCTCGGGTGAAGATGGCGACCGCTTGAGAGAGCACTTGGGGGCGGTGGCTAGATGAGCGATACCGGACACGGCACAGCGAGGCGCGAACCCGGCCAGCGCGGCGCCAAAAGAGACGGCGCCATGGCGGTTTACGTCATCTCGGTGGCGGCCGAGCTGGCCGGTGTGCACCCCCAAACGCTGCGCATCTACGAGCGCAAGGGCCTGCTCGGCCCGGCGCGCACTCTGGGAGGCAGCCGGCGCTACAGCGACCACGACATCGAGACTTTGAGGCGGATACAGGACCTCACCTCAGCCGGGCTCAACCTGGAGGGCGTGAAGCGCGTCATCGAGCTCGAGGCCGAGATAACGCGCCTGCGCCAGGAGCTCGCCCAGGCTCGTGCCGAAGCGCGCGCTGCAGTAGACCAGGTTCATCGCCAGTACCGCCGGGACCTCGTGCCTTTGGACATGAGCCCCGTGCGCTGGTTCCCGCAGCGCTGAGCCAGCCGGGCCACGCCCGGTCGAATTGTTTCTTGCAGTACCAGAACGGGAGGGCGAGCCGTGCCGCTCGACGCAAATCGTTGGACACAAAAGACCCAGGAAGCCTTTAGCGCCGCCGTCGCCAACGCCAAGGCCCGGAACAACCCCGAGGTGGTGCCAGAGCACTTCCTCCTGGCGATGATCGGCCAAGAAGGCACCGCGGTGCTACCCGTGCTGGCCAAGGTCGGCGCCCCGGTGCTACCCCTGCGCAACCGTCTCGACCAGGCGGTCGAGAAACTGCCCAAGAGCTATGGCGGCGAAAGCGGGACGCTCTCGCGCGCCGCTCGGGACATGCTGGAGAGGGCAGACCATGAGCGCGAGTCGCTCGCCGACGAGTACCTCTCGGTCGAGCACCTGTTGCTGGCATCTGCCGAGCTCGTAGGAGTAACGAAAAAGGATCTGCTGGATGCCTTGAAGCAGGTGCGGGGCAGCCACCGGGTTACGAGCCAGAACCCCGAGGACAGCTTCCAAGCGCTGGAAAAGTACGGCCGCGACCTGACCGAGGAAGCTCGCAAGAACAAGCTCGACCCCGTCATCGGTAGGGACGAGGAGATCCGCCGCGTGATCCAGGTGCTCTCACGGCGGACCAAGAACAACCCGGTGCTCATCGGTGAACCAGGCGTTGGCAAGACGGCCATAGTCGAAGGGTTGGCCCGGCGCATTGTCGAGGGGGATGTCCCCGAAAGCCTCCGGGGCAAGAAGCTGTTGTCGCTGGACCTCGGCTCCATGGTCGCCGGCGCCAAGTACCGCGGCGAGTTCGAGGAGCGCTTGAAGGCAGTGCTAAAGGAGATCTCCGACGCCGGCGGCGAGGTCATCACGTTCATAGACGAACTGCACACAATTGTCGGTGCCGGGGCGGCCGAGGGTTCGATGGACGCCGGCAACATGATCAAACCGATGCTGGCCCGGGGCGAACTGCGCCTCATCGGCGCCACAACGCTCGACGAGTACCGCAAGCACATCGAAAAAGATGCGGCCCTCGAAAGGCGTTTCCAGCCCGTGTATGTCGGCCAGCCCTCGGTGGAGGACACGATCGCCATCCTGCGAGGCCTAAAGGAGCGTTACGAGGTCCACCACGGCGTGCGGATCACCGACTCGGCCCTCGTGGCAGCGGCTGTGCTCTCGGACCGGTACATAACGGCGCGCTTCCTCCCGGACAAGGCGATCGACCTCGTCGACGAGGCGGCCAGCCGGTTGCGCATAGAGATCGACTCCATGCCGACCGAAATAGACGTTATCGAAAGGCGTATACGCCAGCTGGAGATCGAAAGGGTCGCACTCGCCAAGGAGACAGACGACGCCTCGCGTGAGCGCCTGGCGAAGCTCGACGAAGAGCTCGCCAACCTGCGCGAGAGCTCGGACGGCATGAAGGCGCATTGGCAGGCCGAAAAAGACGCAATCACCTCCATCACGGCGGTGAAGGAGGAGCTCGAGGGCCTGCGAGGCGAAGCCGAGCGCTACGAGCGCAATGGCGAGCTGGCCAAGGCGTCGGAGATACGTTACGGGCGTATCCCGGAGCTGTCGCGCCAAGTCGACGAAGCCACCAAACACCTGGAAGAACTGCAGTCCGGGCAAAAGATGCTCAAGCAGGAGGTCGACGAGGAAGACGTCGCCGAGGTGGTGGCCAAATGGACGGGTGTGCCCGTGAGCCGCTTGCTCGAAGGCGAGGTCGCCAAGCTCGTCAAGATGGAGGACGTCCTGCACGACCGCGTCGTGGGCCAGGACGAGGCCGTGAAGGCGGTCGCCAACGCCATCCGCCGCTCCCGTAGTGGGCTTTCCGACCCCAACCGGCCCATCGGCAGTTTCCTGTTCCTCGGGCCCACGGGGGTCGGCAAGACAGAGCTGGCACGAGCCGTTGCCGACTTCCTCTTTGACGACGAGCGGGCAATGGTGAGGATCGACATGTCCGAGTACATGGAAAAGCACTCTGTCGCCCGCCTGGTCGGTGCCCCTCCTGGCTACGTGGGCTACGAGGAGGGCGGCCAGCTGACTGAGGCTGTCCGGCGCCGGCCGTATTCCGTGGTGCTCCTGGACGAGATCGAAAAGGCTCACCCCGACGTGTTCAACATCCTGCTGCAGGTGCTCGACGACGGGCGCCTCACCGACGGGCAGGGCCGTACCGTGAACTTCACCAACGCAGTGCTCATAATGACGTCCAATTACCAAGGTGACCTGCGTGACGCGTTCAAGCCGGAGTTCTTGAACCGCATCGACGAGATCGTGCGCTTCCGTGAGCTCACCGAGGACGACATCGGGCGCATTGTGGCTATCCAATTGCGGGGCCTCGACAAGCGCCTGGCCGCTCGGCGGCTCAGCCTTGTGGTAACCGAGGAAGCGCGCGAATGGTTGGCCAAGCGCGGCTATGACCCCGTTTACGGCGCACGTCCGTTGAAGCGGCTCATCCAGCGCACCATCGGCGACACCCTCGCTCTGGCCTTGCTGGAAGGCAAGTACTCCGACGGCGACACCGTGACCGTCGCCACGGCAGGCGACGACCTGGTTATGAGCTAGCGGCTTTGGCCTGGCAGGCTGCGCACCAGCCCGACATGCCGAAGTGGTGCAGGTCGATGCAGAAGCCGAGGCTGGCCTTGACGGCCCCGGCGAGTTCGGCAAACAGCTCGTCGGGTGCTTCGAGGGTGGCTCCGCAGTCCTGGCACACGAAGTGACCGTGCGCCGTCGAGGCCAGCTGGTACGTAGAAGGACCGTGGCCCATGTGGGTGTGGATCACGACGCCCAGCCGCTGGAGGTCCTCTAGGTTGCGGTAGATGGTGGACAGGTGTACCTCTGGCGACCGCTCCTGCACTATGTGGGCGATCTCCTCGGCGCTCAGGTGGCCTTCCGATTCGAAGAGGACCTCGAGCAGCAACCGGCGCGACGGGGTGGCCCGGCCGCCCCGTGAACGCACGAGTGCCAGGACGTCGTCGACCGACGATGTCCCCGGGACCAGCGAGGGGAGGGAGAAGGGCCTGCTCACAGCCGTCCAAGCATAGGCGTCGGGGGACGCGCACCACGGGACCGGCCAGCGGCTTGCAGGTTGCTATTGCACACAGCTCGCAATGGGGTTAGGTTGACCTTCATGCTCGCTCCCCCCAGCGAAGCGCCAACCCAGAGCGTCAATGTCGCCAACCTCCCGGCGGCCGGCGCCACCGGCGTGGCGGTGAGCGGGGCCCCAGGGGAGCCCCGTCGCCCACTGCGGGCCCGCCACATGCTGGCGATGTCCTTCGCCGGGTTCTCGCCGCTGGAGCGGCGCCGGGTCATATCCATGTACCTCGTCATCGCGGCCCTCCACGTCGTCGGCTTCGGGGTCTATGCCGTGTTCGTGCTCCCAGGGCACTACAAGGGCACGGGGACCACTCTTGCCGCCGTTGTCTACGTGCTCGGGCTCCGCCACGCCTTCGACGCCGACCACATCTCCGCCATCGACAACACGACACGTAAGGCCATTTCGGACCGCCAGGGCACCGCCCGGCCCAGACCATTGGCTTACGGGTTCTTTTTCAGCCTCGGCCACTGCAGCGTGGTGGCAGTTATGGGCGTGGCGCTGGCGCTTGCAGAGCGGCTCTTCTTCGGAGCGCTCACCGACCGGCACAACGCTTTGCACCAGGTGACGGGCGTGTTGGGCACGGTCGTGTCCGCTTCGTTCCTGATGCTGATCGGCGCCATGAACCTGGTGGTGCTCGTCGGCATAGCCAAGGTGTTCAACTCCATGCGCCGTGGCCGTTACGACGAGGCGGAGCTAGAGCGCCAACTCGAAAACCGCGGCTTCTTTTTCCGCTTCTTTGGCCGATGGCTGAAGGGGATCGACAAGGAACGGCACATGTACCCGGTCGGCTTCTTGTTCGGCCTGGGTTTCGACACCACCACCGAGGTGGCTGTCCTGGCGACAACTGCGGTGCTGGCGGGCCGGCACGTCCCCTGGTACGCGATCGCCTGCCTGCCCATCATCTTCGCCGCGGGTATGACGCTGATGGACACGAGCGACGGCATATTCATGAACATGGCTTACGGGTGGGCATTTTTCAACCCCGTGCGCAAGGTTTACTACAACCTGGCTATCACCAGCCTGTCGGTGTGGATCTGCTTCTTTATCGGTGGCATAGAAGTCCTCGGGCTGCTCGCCCAAGAAATCCCCGGCCTACCAAGGCACCATGGATTTTGGGGCTTGATGTACAACTTCAACATAAACATCGCGGGCTTCGTGATCGCCGGGATGTTCGTGGCGACCTGGGTGGTTGCCATGGCCGTGTGGAAGTACGGCAAGGTCGAGGAGCGCTGGGCCGCGAAGTTGCGCTGAGCCCCGGGGTTCCCGGGCCGCGAAGTTGCGCTGGGCCGGACTGGCCTGCGCCCGGGGCCGGACGCTATGCTCTGGCGTACCGTCGTTACTCCAAAAGGAGCATTCGCGTGCCCGCGACCGTGATCATAGGCACCCAGTGGGGTGACGAAGGCAAAGGCAAGATGACGGACCTGCTCTCCAAGGAGATGCAGGTTGTGGTGCGTTACCAGGGCGGTCACAACGCCGGCCACACCATCGTCGTCGACGGCGAATCGTTCGCCCTCCAGCTCCTGCCGAGCGGCATCCTCTACCCCTACATAACCCCTGTCATCGGCAACGGCGTCGTCGTCGAGCCCAAGGTCTTGCTCGAGGAGATGGACCGCCTGAGCGCCAGAGGCGTGGACTGCTCGCGCCTGGTCGTGTCCGGCAGCGCTCACCTCGTCATGCCTTACCACCAGGAGATCGACGCCCTCACAGAGAGGCACCTCGGCAAGAACCGCCTCGGCACGACAAAACGGGGCATCGGCCCGGCGTACGCCGACAAAGCGGCGCGCGTGGGGTTGCGGGTACAGGACCTGTTGGACCCGAAGATTTTCCGCCAAAAGCTCGACGTCGTCCTCAAAGAAAAGAACTTGGTCCTGGCCAAGATCTATAACCGCCTTGGGCTTTCCGCCGAGGACATAGCGAAGGCTTACCTGGAGGAGTACGCGCCGCGCCTGGCGCCGCTGATCGGTGACGCCGTGGGCCTTGTCCACGACACCCTGGCCACCGGTGGAGGCGTGCTTCTCGAAGGGGCGCAGGCGACTTTCCTCGACTTGGACCACGGCACTTACCCCTTCGTGACTTCCTCCAACCCGGTGGCAGGCGGAGCCTGCACGGGAGCGGGTATCGGGCCGCGCTACATCAGCCGCGTGGTGGGGGTGGCCAAGGCTTACGTGACCCGGGTGGGTGCCGGGCCGTTCCCGACCGAGCTTTTCGGAGAGCTGGCCGACCTGATCGTGGACCGGGGCCGCGAGTACGGGGTTAACACCAAGCGCCGGCGCCGCCCAGGGTGGTTCGACGCGGTCATGATGCGCCACGCCGTGCGGCTCAACTCCCTAGACGAGCTGGTCATTACCAAGCTCGACATCCTCGACCCTCTCCCCAGCATCAAGGTGTGTGTCGCCTATGAGGCGGGTGGCCGGCGCTACGAGACGATGCCGTGGCACCAGTCGGTGCTCCACGAGGTGACGCCTGTTTACGAGGAGCTGCCGGGTTGGCAGAGCTCGACCGAGCAGGCCGAGACAAAAGACCAGTTGCCCAAGCAGGCCCTGGATTATCTCGCCTTTCTGTCCGAGCAGTCGGGGGTGCCCATCAGTTATGTCGGCGTTGGTCCCGGCCGCGACCAGATAATCAGGTTTGGCGACAAATGAAGGTCTGCGTCGTGGGCAGCGGCGGGCGCGAGCACGCCCTGGCCCAGGCGATCTCTCCCACGGCTGAGGTGGTGCTGGCGCCCGGCAACCCCGGCATGGACGGTTTCGAGCGCACCGATCTGGAACCGCACCACCTGGAAGCCGATTTGTGGGTCATCGGCCCCGAGGTCCCCCTTGCCGAGGGGGTCGCCGACCGCATACGGGCCAAGGGCGGCCTGGTCTTCGGCCCGGGCGCTGACGGCGCCCGCTTGGAGGGTTCGAAGGCGTGGATGAAGGACGTCCTGCGTGCCGCCCGGGTGCCTACCGCTGAGTCCCGGGTCTTCGCCGAGATCGGCCCCGCGCTCGAGTACCTGCCCACCGTGCGAAAGCCTTACGTCATAAAGACCGACGGCCTGGCCGCAGGCAAGGGCGTGCTGGTGACGTCGTCGCTCACCGAAGCAGAGCGCGATATACGCGAGAAGCTGTCGGGCACGGCTTTCGGCGATGCGGGGCGCAGGATCGTGATCGAGGAAGGCCTGGAGGGCCCCGAGGTCTCGGTGCACGCCATATGCGACGGCAAGCGGGCCTATCCCCTTGCCGCTGCTCAGGATTTCAAGCGCCTCGGTGATGGGGGAGAAGGGCCTAACACGGGCGGAATGGGCTGCTATTCGCCTGTGCCGATAGCCGGTGATGACGTGGTCGGCGAGGCCATGGAAAGAGCCGTCCTGCCGACGCTGCATTACTTGCGAAAAAACGAGATCGATTACAGGGGCGTCCTTTACGCCGGCTTGATGCTGACTGAGGAAGGCCTGAAAGTTCTCGAGTTCAACGTACGTTTTGGCGACCCTGAGACCCAGGTGCTCATGCCACGCTGGACCGGCGATGTCACTGCCACATTGGCGGCGGCTGCGTCGGGAGCGCTCAGCGACCAAAACGCGCCGGCGTTTAGTGCCGATGCTGCCGTGTGCGTGGTCCTGGCCGCCCCGGGCTACCCGGCCAGCCCCGAGACCGGCGCCGGTATCGACGGGTTGGACCAGGCCCGGGCACTGCCTGGTGTCAAGGTCTACGCCGCCGGAGTCGACGCTACGCCAAGTGGCAGGCTTTGCACCGGAGGCGGCCGGGTGCTCAACGTGGTGGGCAAGGCCCCGACGCTCAGTGCCGCCCGTGAACTTGCCTACCGGGCCGTCTCCATGATTTCTTGGCCAGGGATGGTCTACCGCACTGACATCGCACTCACTGCAGGGGGTTTGGGTTGAAAGTCGCAATCCTGATGGGCTCGGCCAGCGACAAGGCCAAGATGGCGCCGGCGGCCGAGATGCTCGGGCAACTCGGCATAGAAGCCGTCGAGGAAGTCATGTCGGCGCACCGCACGCCCGAGGTGGTCTCCGACTTCGCGGGCAAGGCGCGCGAGCTGGGCTTCGCCGCCATCATCTGCGGCGCGGGGATGGCCGCACACCTTGCCGGGGCGGTGGCAGCACGCACCACGCTGCCCGTTATCGGCGTGCCCCTCTCGGGTAGCGCTTTGAACGGCGTGGACTCGCTTTACGCCACGGTGCAGATGCCCAAGGGCTTCCCGGTGGCTACCGTGGCCATCGACGGTGCCGCCAACGCCGCCCTGCTGGCGGCGGAGATCTTGGCTGTGACCGACGAGCAGGTCGCCAAGCGCCTGAGCGAGTACAGGGCCGGGTTCGCCAAGCGCTAGGTCGCTAGCGAGAGTGGCGCCAGCGCGGGGGAACCTCTAGCCGGGCAGTAACTTGGCCTGGCGGCAGTTGGTGAGTGCCTGTGCCACAAGCGGCCCGGCTGCCGTGACCTGGGTCTGGCACCACTGGCGGGCCGTGGTCCCGCACCGGGTGACGTACCCTCCGCCTGTGGGGCCGGGCACGACCATGGTCACGCATGGCCCGTGCTGGTGGTTCCCACCCGAGGCAATGCCCCAGGCCCCGACGCCGAGGCCGGCAAGCACCAAAGCGCCGACCAAAGCCAGCGCTCCCTTGCGCTCGTTGGTGCTGAGCGGGCGCCCTTGCTGCTCGCGGTAGTTGGGAGGCACCTGGCGATACTAAGCCACTACCTTTGAAGCGAGATGGGTTTGAAGCCAGGGTTGGCTTTGAAGCGGGAGAACGGTTTGAAGCGGGAGAAGGAGCTGATCGTATGAAGCACATCTATTCGGGCAAGGTCCGTGATGTCTACGAGATCGACCAGGACCGCCTGCTGTTCGTCACGTCCGACCGCATGTCTGCCTTCGACGTCGTCATGGCCGAGCCTGTCCCCGCCAAGGGCCGGGTCCTCACGGCCATCACGGCGTTCTGGGCGGCTCAACTGGCCGATCTGGCACCGTCCCACATTGTCGAGGTGGGGACTCCTTCGGGAGAGGACCTCGCCTCAGCCGGTCTTGACGCCGCCTACCTTCAGGGCCGTTCCATGGTGGTGCGCAAGGCGGAGATGCTGCCCATCGAGTGCATCGTGCGCGGCTACCTGTCCGGCTCGGCATGGGCCGAGTACAAGCGGTCGGGGACCATGCACGGCCAGGAGCTCCCCCAGGGGCTCCGCCAGTCGGACAAGCTGCCCGAGCCTGTGTTCACCCCCTCGACCAAGGCCACGACCGGTCATGACGAAAACATCTCTTACGAGCAGGCGGCTGCCCTTGTAGGCGACAAGGTCGCAGCTGCCGCCAGGGAAATCTCCCTCGAGGCCTACAAGAGGGGCTCGGCCTTGGCCGCCGAGCGGGGCATAATAATCGCCGATACCAAGTTCGAGCTGGGCTTCATCGACGGCGAGCTGGCGATTTGCGACGAGGTGCTGACGCCGGACTCGTCACGGTTTTGGCCGGCGGACCGGTGGCAGCCGGGTTCGACCCCTCCGTCGTTCGACAAGCAGCCGCTGCGGGACTGGTTGGAGGCTTCGGGATGGGACAAGACGCCCCCGCCTCCCGCCTTGCCCGACGAGGTAGTCGCCTCTGTCACCGCTCGCTACGTCGAGGCCTACGAGCGCCTCACCGGGCTCTCGTTCTCTGACTGGCCGGGGGCCGACGGCCCTGCGGTGGCCGGTTGATGGCGAGGTTCCAGGCTCTGGTCGAGGTGCAGTTGCGCCCCGGTATATCGGACCCCCAAGGGGCGACGATCCAAAGGTCGTTGCCGGCGCTCGGGATCTCGGGGGTCAGCTCGGTGCGGGCCGGCAAAGCGTTCCGGGTGGAACTGGACGCCGCCGACGAGGACGCGGCGCGCAGCTTGGTGGAAACGTTGAGCGAGCGCATACTGGCCAACCCGGTGATCGAAAGCTCTTCGGTCTCCCTCCAGGCGTTGTGAGGAGACCGGTTTTGTCTTCACTGTGGCGGCCTCGCTGATGGCCTTGAACGTGGCCGTTGTCGTGTTCCCAGGTACCAACTGCGAGCACGACGTCGCAGAAGCTCTCGAGGCAGTAGGCGCAAGGCCTCACTTGGCATGGCACGGTGAGCCGGGGCTCGGCGCTGCCGACGCCGTGATAGTGCCCGGCGGCTTCGCGCACGGCGATTACCTGCGCCCGGGCGCCATCGCCAGGTTCTCCCCCGTGATGTCGGCTGTTTCGGACTTCGCCCGCTCGGGCGGCCCGGTTGTCGGGATCTGCAATGGTTTCCAGGTGCTCACCGAGGCGCACCTGTTGCCGGGCGCGCTGCAAAAAAACGCCGGCCTCAGCTTCTTGTGCCAGATGGCGGAGGTGGAGGTGGCGAGCGACCAGTCGGCCCTGACCACCGGTGTGGCCGTGGGCACCCGCCTTCGCCTCCCGGTCAACCACTTCGAGGGCAACTACACGGCATCCCCCGAGGTCCTGGACCAACTGGAGGCGCAAGGCCGCATCGTCTTCCGCTATGTCTCCAACCCCAACGGTTCTGCGCACGACATCGCCGGCGTGGCCAACGAGGCGGGCAACGTGGTGGGCCTCATGCCGCACCCCGAAAGGGCCTCGAGCGAGCTGCTGGGCTCGGCTGACGGCCTGGTGCTGCTGCGTGCTCTGCTGGTGGCGACCGGGGCCAGAGCGGCGGCCTAAAGCCGGTCCTGCCCGGTGGCCACCCGGTAGAGGACCTCGCCGGCATTGCGGACCACCAGCGAGCCCGTCGCCTCTTCGCGCTCGAGATCGATAGAGCCGGGGTCGGCGTGGCCGAGGTTCAGTTGCCGGCACTGCTCCTCGGTGATGGCGGTGGCCAGGGTGACCCGGATCCTCGGGTATTCCTGCGCCGTCGCCGTGTCGTAGGAGCCCGCCCCCTTCACGTGGCTGGAATGGGCAAGCACGGCCAGGTGCTCATCGGCGAAGCGGTCCCACTGACGGAGGAAATATTCGATCGGGTGGTAACCGACCCTGAATATGTCCTTGCCGTGGGTGACGCTGACCTCCGACAAGTGCGGCGCATAGATGACCAGTTCCCCACCGTCGGCGACGGCCGGCTCCAGCTTGTACATCGCCTTACCTGCGGTCCACAGTTCGCCGTAGATGGGCATAGGGCAGGAGATGACGCGCCGGGCCGGTTGTACCAGCCACTTCATATGCAGCTGCGACGCCTGGGCAACCGACGCCGGCCACGCCTCGGCGATGCTCCCCGCATGCACGCCGGCCGTGCGGCCCTCCTCGTCGGTGACGACAGCCACCAAAGAAACTGCAGTGGGCAGTAGGGAAGTGGCCTCTTCTATCAAAGCCCGCACCGGTGTGCGCTCCACGCCGATGGTGGCCAGCACCCCGGAAAGCGCTCCCAGCCAGTGCATCACGTCGATCATCTCGGGACCGGAGATGCCCGGGAACAGGTACTTGCCCCCGCCGCTGAAACCCGCCACTTCGTGAGGCAGGGTAGGGCCGAGGATGATGACCCGGTCCACTTCCAGCGCCTTGCGGTTTATGCGGACGAGGAAATCACCGCCGAGCGAGGGGTGCCACGTGGTGCCGGCGATCTGTTTTACCCGCTCCTGGTCGACCCAGCCGAGCTCGCTCAGTGCCACTCCTCGCCAGTCGTGGTCCGAAATCCCGGCCAACTGTCCCGGGAAACCCTCCTCGTCCAGCCCGAGCATGTCGCGCACGGCCCCGGTCTGCATAGGTGGGTGAGTGCCCAAGGCCACCATCACCTCTACTGAGCGGGCTTTGCGAAGTGCCTGGAGAAGCAACGGGAAAAGACGGGCCAGGTCCACCTTGCGGGTGCTGTCTGGCACGAGGACAAGGGCCCGCTCGCCGGCTACCTCGTTTTCCA
>DASSZK010000380.1:0-2170 GCA_035702845.1 Acidimicrobiales bacterium | reverse complement strand
GCTGCTCGGCTGCCAGCGCAAAGATTGCCGGCTCGCCCCCGATGGCGAAGAACACCCTGTCGATCCCCTCAGCCTTGAAGCGCAGCACCGGCCCGGCGTACTGACCGTAGGCGGAGGTGTCGGTGCTCGTGTAGAAACTGTCGGCCAGCCTCAGCCCGTGCCGCTGGAGGGCTGGGACCAGCCCGGCATCGACCGACGAATGCCCGTCGGGCGTGTCGAACGCCACTACTCCCACTTTGGACTGACCGGTCAGCCATCCGGCGCTCCATAGGGCGTCGACACTGTCAGCCATCAGCCTGGTGTAGCTCGGAGCGTTCGGCTCGACCACCGTATTGGCGAACTCGGAGAGGAAAGCTGCCGAGAATTCCTCGTCGGGCGTCGTCACGACAACGCCCGCCTGCTGCAGGCAACTGTAGAAGTTGGCAGGGACCAGCGAGAGATACGAGGCGACAGCTGCTACGTGGTTGTCCTGCGTGAAGAAGGCGCAGGCTGCCTGATAAGCCGACGAGGGGTTCGTGGCGGCGTCCTGTGCCTTGACGTCGTAGATCAGAAGTCTGACGCGGTGCCCGGCGATGCCTCCGTGCGCGTTGATGTAGTTCACCACCGCCGTCGTGAGGGCGGCCTGGTCCCCGGTGGCCACGCCCGAGAACCCGAGTTGTCTCTCGTAGGCACCTGCTCCCTCGGCGGTGAGGGCGCCGATGGTGATGGTTCCGCCCTGGACGGCAGCCTCCGAACCGGTGGTGGCCGGGCGGGGGGCGGAAGAGGCGGCCCCTGCCCCCGGCGAGGAGGAGCCCGCTGCGTACGAGGAGCCCGTGCCGGTCGTTGCCGCCGCGTTGCCACCGCCCGCGGAGGCGCTCGGGGCCGCCGGACCTACGGCGTAACCACCGGCGACAGTCCCGCTGCTCGCAACGCCGCCCAGCGTTGTCGACGGCCGATCACCCGGCGACGCGCCGACCGCCCCCGGCCCGCCCTCCGCCCTGACCGGCACGGTTGTGCCACACGCCGCCAGCATCACCAAGGCCAGTGCACACCCCAGCACGGCCTGACGGTTCACGGCGTTCCCCGGTAGCAGGCCCGCATGAAGCTCAGGAATGACGCCTGCAGACCCGTGAGATGGGTCTCCCCGAGCACGCTGGTGGACAGGTCCACGCCGGTGTCAGATGCCCGTAGGTTGTCGACCAGCTGCACGAAACGTAGCCCGAGCTGTCGGTATAGCGGCAGCTCGCCTGTCATCTCCCGCTCGTTGACGGTCATGTGCAACCTTTTACCTCTTAGATCAGGCGTGGAGGCCGCAAGTGTCAGGATGGTGCTGTCGGGTGTGATGACGCCAGGGCTGCCCGCCCCATAGACCGAGAAGAGTGGGCATCCGCTGAGCAGGGCGAACAAGGTGAACAGGCCACCGTAGGAGTAGCCGAACAGGCCGTGCCCGGTCGGCGCCACCCGGTACCGACTACACACCTCGGGGTGCAACTCGTCGCTCAGGAACGCAAGAAAGGCATCGGCGCGCGTGGTGGCCAGCTCAGTCAGATAGGCCTCGACCTGTGACCTGGTCATCAGCCCCTTCTCGACGGCCAACTCGAGCGAGGAGCGCATGTCCGGGGGGATCGGCTCACCCGGAGGGACGAGGTCGCGGTTACGTACCCGGCTCCAGTCCTCGGCGTCCTGGCCGGTGTAGCCCACCGTGACTTGCAGGTACGGAGCGATCGGCAGGGCGACGTCGTTCTGCATGACCGCCAACGGCGCGGTCAACCCGACGCTGAAGTTGCCATCGGTGACGTAGAGGGCGGGATAGCTCCCCTCCTCCTGTTGCGCGTAGGTAGGCGAAGTCGTCACCCAGATCGCGAACCGCGCGCCGACCGCAGCCGAGTCCATCTCGAAGTAGTCGGTGTGGGCGAGAACCTGCTGGACCGGGATGCTGGTCAACGGATGTCCTTCATCACTACCCCGGACTTCATGACGAGGGCGGCCTGATCGCGTTCGGTGAAGACTTTGGGCGACTCGAGCGGGTCTGTTCGCCACGCGACGAGGTCTGCGAGCTTGCCGACCTCGAGTGTGCCGGTCTGGTCGGCGATACGCAGGACCTCCGCGTTGGTCCTGGTCGCGGCTACCAGGGCATCCAGCGGTGTCTCGAGCTCGGCGCGGATGAATAGCTCCTCGGAGCGTCCGGTCT
>DASSZK010000340.1:0-12874 GCA_035702845.1 Acidimicrobiales bacterium | reverse complement strand
CACTCGCCCGGCATCAGCGTCTGTATCTCGGGCCCAAGCGCTCCAAGGTCCTGCTTGGCCGAGGACTTCAAGATATTGCGGTCTCGCTCGTCTGCCAACCCCAGGACAAAAAAAGTGTTGAACTGGCTCAGCAACTCGTCGTCGAGCAGCTTCGGTTGCTGGGTTACGGCAAGCAGGCCGACGCCGAACTTGCGGCCCTCGCGCGCCACGCGGGGAAAGACGTTCGACTCTTTGTCCTTGCCTGCAGATAGCACGCGCTGGGCTTCTTCCAAGGCGATGGCCACGACCGGCAAGCGCTTATGGCGCTCCGGGTCGTCGAGGAAGGCGCCCTGCCATTGTTCCAGGACGCGCCTCGTGAGGTAGGAGGCCACAAGCACCTCCTCGGTCCCGCCGAGGCCGCTCACGTCGACAAGCACTACCTTGCCCTCGAGCAGTTCGTCGACGATGCGCCGGCCCACGGACACGGCCGGGTCAGCAGAGATGCACGGCAGATCGACGATCCGCCGTGCCCGGCGGTGCACGACTTGGAGGGTGTTGAGTGCCACCCGAGCGGACAGCTCCACGTCCCGGAAGCCTGGGAGGTCCTCTACCTGGCTGAACTCGAGCAACCACGAGAGCCCTTCACGCCTCGTCCCCCGGCCGACGGGCCCGGAATAGTGGCGTTCAAGCTCGTGCAGCGCCTCTTCTTGGGGCCGGCTCCATTCATAGGCCGTCCGCAGGTCGTCGACGCTCAGCTCGCCGAGGCTTACCCGCAGAGTCGACGTGTTGGGCAGGCGCCGGTCTGCGTACACTCGCAAGGATTGTTGGGCCCACGGGTGGCGGCCCAGGGCACTTCGGTGTTCGCCATGCGGGTCGATCAGCAGCAACCCGTAGCGGCCGTTCGCCGTCATGATCCCCGACGCCAGGACTTGGAGCAGGTTGGACTTGCCCATGCCGGTCGTGGCGAAGACCCCGATGTGAGAGGCCAGGCTGCGCCCCGGGATGCCCACGGGGAAGTCGACCACGGTTTCACCACTGCGCAGGTGGCCAATGGGTATGTCGCCCATCCTCTGAGCGAGGAACGCAAAGTCCTCGGGCGTGGGTGATACCACCTTGGAGAACTGAGTGGGCAAGCTCTTCGGTTTGCGGAACACCGTGCGAGGGCCTCCCGGTGGCACAGGGGGGGCGAGATAGCCGAGGCACCGGCATTCGGCAAGCCTGTAGGTGCGCCGCGTCTGTTCGTGCAATGGGTGTGCCCCAGGCTCGCCCCGGGCGTCGTCCGCGAGCAAGGTCCCCGCCACTCGCTCGGCCCAGCCCGGCTCGCGGTGTTCGGTCCCGTAGCTCACGTCCACGACGCGGAACAAAAAGCGCCGTCCTGTCATGTCGTCCACGCCGACGAGCAGCTCACCCAGGAACAGGTCCTCGTCCGGCGTGGCTCTGAACAGCGCCTCGAGCACGTTGCGCCCAAAGAGGCGACCACGTGTGTGCGCGGGTAGACCGGTCGGTGCCGGGTGGTCGAGCATCGCCCCAGCCTGTCACAGGGCCCCCCTCGCCGGTAGATTGCGCCAATGGAGCGAAACCGATGAACTATCGCATGCTGGGCAAAACTCACCTTCAGGTCTCCGAGCTCGGCTACGGAGCTTGGGGTATAGGCAAGTCGATGTGGCTGGGAGCCGAGGATGACGAGTCCCTGAAGGCCCTGCGGCGAGCCATCGACGGTGGTGTGAACTTCCTCGACACGGCCCTCGTCTATGGCGACGGCCACAGCGAGAAGCTGGTGGGCCAGGCCGTCCGTGACAGCGCCGAGACGGTCTACGTGGCCTCGAAGGTGCCTCCGGCCAACTGGAGCTGGCCCGCTTCAGGCAAGGCGGGGGAGGCCTACCCGGGTAAGTGGGTCGTCGAGTGCACGGAGCGCAGCCTGTCCAATCTCGGGTTGGACACGATCGACGTCCAGCAGTTCCACGTGTGGTCAGACGACTGGGTGGGCCAGGACGACTGGCTGGAGGCCGTGCAGCAGCTAAAGCTCGATGGCAAGATCCGCACTTTCGGGGTGTCCATAAACGACCACCAACCCGGCAACGCAATCGAGCTCGTCCGCTCCGGTGTGGTGGACACGGTGCAGGTGATCTACAACATCTTCGACCAGTCGCCAGAGGACGAGCTGTTTGCCGCCGTCCTGGAGCACAACGTGGGCGTTATTGTCAGGGTCCCCTTCGACGAGGGTTCTCTCGCCGGCCGGGTGACCCCGGGCACGCACTTCCCTGAGGGCGACTTCCGCAACAGCTACTTCGGCGGTGACCGCCGCCAGCAAGTTTGGGACCATGTGGAAGCCCTGGTGCAAGACCTGGGCATAACGCTGGAACAGTTGCCGGAGCTGGCGCTGCGCTTTACGCTGTCACACCCTGCTGTTTCTACCGTGATCCCCGGTATGCGCTCGATGCGAAGCGTCGAAGCCAACTTGGCAGCAGAAGCCAACGGCCATCTCGGCGATGCCGAGCTGGAAGTCCTGCGCCGGCACCGTTGGATCCGCAACTTCTACCAGGCGCCGGAGGGCCAGTAGAGGTTTTCCCCGGCCCTAGGCACGTTCCATGAGCCGGTGCCTGTCGGCCAGGGCACGCTCGACGATCTCGTCGGGCACGCCCGCCAGTGCCATTACCGCCTCCAGCTCCGACCTCAGCTCGTCGCGTGCCCATCCCGGGCAGGCGGCGAGCCGGTCGGCGATCGAGAGCGGGTAGGGGTAACCGGGAAAGCCGGCGTCGTCTGCCAGCGGGCACAAAGAGCCGAGCACCTGGGCAGGATCTGCGTCTGCCGGTAGGTCCACCCGGAAGGCGAAGCGGGCGTCGGGGTCCAGCCTGGCTACCGTTACCAGCAGGCCAGGCCCCACTTCTGGCCGGCGTACTGCGACCGGCGCCCACCACGTCGACCGTGGACCGATGGTGCGGGCGGCCTCGGTCTCGAGCTGGCCGACGAGAGGGGCTCCTCCTCTTGCCAGCGACGAGTGCTTCGTGATGCCGACAAGCACGACCTTGGCCACGCTGGCGCGCTCGAGCAGGTCCGCGAGCCAAGCGGCGGGGATGCGCCAGTCAGGCTGGAGGTCGCCGTCCACCAGGACGGCACCCCCCGGGGCACATTCGCTCACGCACTCATTGACCAATTGCCACTCTGTCCAGTCGCGCAGCAGGTTGACGTCCACAGGCGCTTCCGGGTGTACCGGCGCGCCCAGCTCGGCTACAGAGCGCCGTCCTTCGTAGCCTCCGCCGCTCCCGGACAACAGGTGCGCGACCAACGGCGTCGCCTCCTCTACGCTGGCGCGCCCGTCGCTCCAGCGCACCCGCGCAGCCCTGGTCGCGTAGACGGTGACCGTCCGGGCGTCGGCCACCAGCGCCTGGCCCCCGTCTACGGCCCAGCAGTCGGTGGGGGCGGCCTGGGGCGCCAGGGGCACTGGCGCCACCTCGGCGAAAAACTCCAGGTCACGGCCCGTCGCGTCGGTTATGGTCCGCCCGTCGCCAGTAAGGAGCGCAGCGAGCCGTTGGGCTGCCTCGTCGAGGCTGGGCATCCCGAAATGATAAGGCGGGGCGGGATTGAGGTCCGGTCAGGGCACAATGGGGGTCATGCCACGGTCGATCTGGAGCGGCTCCATCAGTTTCGGGCTCGTCAACGTCCCAGTGAAGCTGGTGACCGCGACCTCGCCCAAGGATGTGCGGTTCCATCAGTTGCATGCGCCGGACGGGGGCCGGGTCAACCAAAAGCGCGTGTGCAGCGTGGACGGGGAGGAGGTTGACTATTCAGAGATCGTCAAGGGTTACGAGATCCGCAAGGGCGAGTACGTGGTCGTGGCGCCCGAAGAGCTCGAGAGCTTGGCCCCTGAGGCCAGCCGGAGCATCGACATCGAAGAGTTCGTCGACATGGCGCAGATCGACCCGCTGTTTTTCGAGCACAGCTATTACCTGTTGCCTGATGGCCCCGCGGCGCGGCCGTACGCGCTGCTCGTCGAGGCAATGGAGGGCACGGGGATGGTGGGAATTGGCCGGTTCGTCCTGCGCACCAAGCAGTACCTGGCAGCCCTGCGGCCGCGCGATGGGGTCCTGGTGCTTTCGACGCTGCTCTTTGCCGACGAGGTCGTGGGCACCGAGGACCTCGAAGTCCCAACGACCAAAGACACCAAGCCGAGCGACCGGGAGCTGACCATGGCGCGCCAGTTGGTGGCGTCTCTTTCTGCTGAGTGGGAACCAGCCAAGTACAAAGACGACCACCGCGAAAAGGTGATGGCGATGATCGAGGCCAAGGCCGAGGGCAACGAGATAGCAGTCCCCAAAGCGCCCGCTGCCGCCGCGCCCGTCGTCGACCTCATGGCGGCTTTGGAGGCGAGCCTGGCCAGAGCGGCGAAGGCCGGCGCAGGGGGCAAACCTGCCGCCCCCGGCATGGCAGCCGGCGAGGAAGGCGAGGACGTCGAAGGCGAGCCTGCGCCGCATGCGCGGGCTGGCCGGCGCGCCAGTGCCTGAGACGGCCGGGGCTAAAAGCCGGCGGCGGCCACGAGCATCGGGGGCAACGGCGAGATGCTGAGCACTGTCAAGCTGTGGGCGGGGAAGGTGGCGTAGAAGCCGCCGACCGCAGTCGTCGACCAGTGCGCGACCCCAACACGTTGAGGTTGCGTGGGTGTGTTGAACGCCGTAGCGCTCGGCCCGTCAAGGACTCGGGCGTAAACCCGGGCGCTGCCGTCCGTCATCGGTACGACAACACGTGCATGCCAAGACCGGTCAGTACTCGCGTTGACTACTGCAACCTGCACCACTCCGCTCGGGCTGACCCCGGCGAGGGCCCACAGCGTCCCCACGCTCATATGCTGAGCCCTGTCTACGAGCCTTGTTGCTAAGCGGTGCGTGCCTCCCAGTGCACCCATGAGAGCCAGAGCCTCGCCTGTGGGTTCCTCGACGAAGACGTTGCCCTGGTGGGTAATGAGGGCACTGTTCGGGCTCATGCCCGTTTCGACGAGGGATCTCCCGGTCTGCAGCGCACTGCGCAATAGCTCCTGGCGCTTCGCAAGTGCACTTTCGTGGGTCACGTCCGCGACGAGTGTGGGCGTGGATAAGGCGCGAGAGCCGAACACGGACGAATCCAGCAGGTACTTCTCGGCGAGCGGTACGCCGTTGTCAGCCCACTCGATGACCTGGGAGCTCAAGTAAAGGCTCTCGTACAGGGAAAGGTTGAAAGCCGGGTCAGCGGCGGGTACGGGTGCGATCAACTGGCCGTACTCTGTCACGACCACCGGCACATGGCGCCCGGAGTACCCGAGCGCCCAGCGCTGCAACTGGCGCAACTGGCGCGCTTGGCGTGAGGGGAAACCCATAAGCCCCCGCTCGTACTGGGGGAGTGGCGCCAATATGTTGGCAGGCCTTGCGTACTCATGAAGGGCCAGGCAGTCATAGGGAAAACGCTTGCCCATGACGCGCAGGAAAGCGACATCCATACCATCACTGGTGCATACGTGAATGTGCGGGGACATCTGTTTCATCGCCCGGTAAAACTCGACAAAGCCTGCGTGAGGCCCCGAGCTGTAACTCGCCGTTATTAGTGCTCCCGGCGCCGGCACCGCACCGTGGACGCCGTCTCCAAAGCGGATCTGGCCCGTCGTGGGGTCAAGGGTGTAGACGTCGGCGCCCGGCGGCTGGGTGTTGAGGCTCCGTACCTGCGCCCAGGCTTGGCCGTTTACGTAGACAGTGGCTGAGGCGGGGACGACCGGCGGGAAATATACGAAGAACGTCTGGCCTGGGAGCCCGTCAGAATAGGACGCAGACGGCCGCTGGTCGGCGTACTTGCCGACTGTCTGGTGTGAGAACGCGGTTGTGCCACCGAAGGCGTACAGGCAGTCGGTGACCGCCCAAGGGGGGCAGTAGCCAGGATGCGGCCCTACGTGCAAGACAACGCCGGAGCGCCATCCGAACTGGCCGGGGAAGAACTGTTCGTTGCCCACCTCCCAGTACGGGACGGGGTACGGCGCTCGATGGCCGTTGGCTGCTCGCAGCGCGGCCCAGTAGGAAGGGCTGGACTTCGGGAACGGCCCGCGCCCTTTGTAGGGAGCCGTCATGTAAGCCACGAAATCTGCTGCCTGGGTTGCCGTGCCGGACGCGAAATTGACGGTGACGGTCCCTATGGCGCCCACCTGGTCCAGCAGACGGCCAAACTCGTCGGGGCCCACCAGGGGCCGCTGCGGTCCGTCGAGGATGCAGCACGCCCCCGAAAGGCTGGCGGCCTGCATCCCATAGGGCTCTACTGGCCTGCGGTGATTTATCGGGCCTATGGCGCTCGCCCATTGAAAGCTGTCCGAAGTCTCGCCCCCCGGATAGCGAAGGGCGCTGATGCCCATATTGCGTACGGCCGACACGAAACCCGGCTTGAAGCTGCCCGTGGAGGGGTTGAACGCCCCTTCCGCCCCCGAGGCCCACAGCAGGTTGGCCCCGAAAAGGTAACGGCTTACGGCCCCGAGAGCCCTGGGCTCCACTACCAACTCGCCGAACGGGCCCCTGGCCCGGCGCGCCGCTGCACGGCTGGCTTCTGGGGTGGGTCGTGACCCGGCGAGGGTTACTCGCCCCGGGCTTGCGCCCGGGGCTCGTGAGCGGTGACCGGCGGCGCCATGAGCAATAGCCGCATGCGGGCGCTGAGGGCTTGTTGCCTGCCCGGTGTGGGACCGCCCCGGACCGCTAAAACTTGTTGCGGCCAAGCCGCCGGCGACCAGGCTCGCAGCAACCATGCTTATCGCAGCCAGTTTGGCGCCGGCCGGGATCCCCCGTTCGGGCCCGTGCAAGCCGAGTTCCCTACGGGCGGCGTGGCCCCCCTGGTCTATGCGGAGGCGCAGCACGCGACGGATGCGCGAGACAACCTGCACTCGAACCCCTCTTTTCCCGGCCGCCGGTCACCGGGGCCATTTACTGTTGCCAGCCGCCCGACGGACGGCTCTATTTCTCGACCAGGGTGGCCGGAGCTCTACTTCTTGACCTGCTTTACCTGCTTGACCCACTTGTAGGACTTGCCGGACTTTTCGCAGACCCAAGTGGCCTTGTCCGCCTTCTTTGTCTTGCCCACGGTGGCCTTGGTGCATACCGCCGGAGCCGACTTGTGCGAGTGGGTAACGGTCTTGTGGCCGTGGGTAGCGGCGAAGGCGGTCGCCGGGGCAAAACCAGTGGCACCAGCAGCGATGCCGAGAGCAACAACGGCCGTCATAGCCCGCTTTGCGAGGACATTTGTCATCGGTTCACCCTCTTTCTGTTAGGGAGCCTTTGTGCTCCTGGACTGTTCCCACCTCCACAGGTACCTGAGGTTGCGCGGGGGGCGAGCCGGCGCTGAGCACATGCTGAGGGCGCCGGGCCACGATCTCGGGCGCCAGGGCCCGAACTAGGCGTGTGGCCAGCCGGGATGCTCGTTCCTGGCCTAAGGCGCCAGCTGTGAGAACGCTGAGGGCCCCTCAGGCCTCGTCGTCTGCCGGGAGGCTCACGATGAACTTGGCCCCGGGGTGGCCGTCTTCCACCCAGACGGTGCCTTTGTGAGCGATGACGATCTCTCGCACGATGGCCAGGCCGAGGCCTGCGCCGGTACCTTCGTGGGCGCGTGCGGCGTCGAGGCGGACGAAGCGCTCGAAGATCCGTTCTCTTTCGTACCAGGGGACCCCGGGCCCGTCGTCGGTTACCGAGACCTGGCAGAGCGAACCTTGTTTTCGTACAGCAAAGCGCACGCAGGTCCGTGCGTGGCGCCTGGCGTTGTCGGCGAGATTGGTCACCACCCTGCGGAGCTGGGCTTCGTCGCCTCGCACGCGGGCCGCGCTCACACCTTCGATCGAGACGTCGATGTCGGCGTGAGCTCGCAGCCGGTTGGCCTCTTCGAGGACCAGTTCATCGAGATCCACCTCGCTCGGGCGCAGCTTCAACATGCCTTCGTCGATACGGGCAAGGGTCAGCATGTCGTCTACCAACTGGCTCATGCGCATGACCTCGGCCATTGAGCCTTCGAGCATCGATCTGGCCGTCGCCTGGGGGTGTTCCCGGGCTACTTCCAGCTCCGCCTGTAGCGCGGCGAGCGGGTTCCTCAGCTCGTGGGATACATCGGCGATGAGACGGCGCTGGCGGTCGCTGGCGGCCTCGAGGCGCCCCAGCATGTCGTTCATAGTCCGTGCCAGCTGCCCGATCTCGTCGGACGTTGCCGGCGTGGGCACTCTTTGGCTGAGGTCCGTGGCGGACAGTTCCGCAACACGCGCCCTGATCGTTTCTACGGGACGCAGGGCCCAACCGGTCAGCCACCACACGAGCGCGCCCACCACCAAGACGAGCACTGGGATGGTGATCAGTAGCGACACGTCGAGAACATCGACGGTATGGTCGGCTGCGCCCAACGAGTAGGCGACCAGTACGGTCGGCGCGGAACGCCCCCCCTGCATGCGTACGGCCGCCACAACGAACCGAGCATCCAGGTGCAGGTCCACATGGGTCGACCGGTGAAGCTCGAGCGTGACGCCGGTGGCGACCACGAGCTTGCCATGCGGGGGGCGCAGGTCCGCCATGGCGGCTTGCCCGGCGACATCCCTGGTTGCAGCCAGGACGTCGCCGTTCGCCGAGACGATCTGTGCTGCCGACTGCTCTTCGGTGTTGGGTATGCGAGCTTCGATGTGGCCCCGTGCCGCCTCCAGGGACGAAAGGTCAAGCGCCTGGGCCTTGGCCGCGTTGGTCGCGCTGTCGTAAAGAGACGAGCGTACGACGCTCACCACGGCGAGGGCGCCGATCGTGAACGTCGCTCCCACGACGAGCACCGAGACGAGGGCGGCACGCCAGCGTACAGAACCGAACTGCTCCACCACACGCCGGAGCGGCCTGAGAGGGCCCGCCGTCGCCCCGGCCACTACTCGGCCGTGCCCACGTCGAAGCGGTAACCAACCCCACGCACGGTCTCGATCGAGTGCCTGGCGAAGGGCATGTCCACCTTTTTGCGAAGGTAGCCGATGTACACCTCCACGATGTTCGGGTCACCGTCGAATTCCACCCCCCAGACCCGGGCCTTCAGCTCTTCCTTGCTTATCGCCTGGCCGGCATGGCGGACCAGTTCAGCCAGGATGTCGAACTCACGGCGCGACAAAGCGATATCCGCCGCTCCCCGGGCACAGCGATGTGCCCGGAGGTCCAGGAGGAGGTCGCCGGCTCGCAGGACCTCGTCGTTGCCGGTGACAGTGCGCGCCCCCCGCCTGGCCAAGGCTCGAGCCCTCGCCT
Source organism: Acidimicrobiales bacterium (assembly GCA_035702845.1). Classification (GTDB taxonomy): domain Bacteria; phylum Actinomycetota; class Acidimicrobiia; order Acidimicrobiales; family Palsa-688; genus JAJZMF01. The sequence continues at coordinate 3,647 of DASSZK010000340.1, read as the reverse complement.
TTAGGACAAGGTAAGAGAACGGTTTTTTCAAGTAGTCGTCGGCACCTGCGTCCAAGGCCTCCGCCTCGTCCCACTCGCCGTCTTTGGCCGTAAGCATGAGGACGGGCGTCCATATGGCGCGCTCGCGAAGGCGCCGGCAAATCTGGAAACCGTTGACGTTTGGCAAGAGGATGTCGCACACGATGACGTCGAAACTCTGCTCGCACGCCAGACGCAGCCCTTCGTCTCCCGTCGCGGCCCCGACCACGTCGTGACCGTCCTCACGGAAGCCGCTGCAAAGGGCTTCTCGGAGATGGTCCTCGTCCTCTATGAACAAAATTCTCATATGAACAAAATTCTCATATGAACCGAGTTCTCATATGAACCGAGTTCTCATACGAACCGAGTTCTCATACGAACCGAACCGGGGGATGGCACTGGGAGATGGCCGAGCCATGATCGCAGAAGTTAGCGCCGTTCGATGTGCGTCAGGGCTCACCCCGTGCCCACCTGACGACGTCGTCGGACAGGTCGGGCCAAGACTGTTTGGCCCACTGCTCGAAGTCGGTCGAACATAGCCCGCACAGAGCGAGCCCGAGCTCGGGATCCACCCATACGAAAGAACCCGACATGCCGAAGTGCCCGAAGGTCGCGGGAGTGCTCAGCTTCCCGGTCCAGTGCGGCGATTTGTGACCCCTTATCTCGGGCCCGAGACCCCAGTCGCAAGGGTCTTGGCGCCCGAAGCCGGGGACGACGCCGACAAGGCCGGGGAACGCGACGGTGGTCGCCTCGCTCCATGCCGCCGCGCTCACCAGCGAGGGCCCCATCATCTCGGTCGCCAGGCTCGCGAGATCGGAGATATCTCCTCGCCCGCCGCTCGCAGGCGAGCCTGAGACAGAGAACGAGCGCATCTCCAGGTTTTGCGCCACACCTTCGGAGAGGTAGTCGGCAAAAGGCATCCCGGAGCGCCGGGCGATGTGCTCTGCGACCATCTCTATCCCGGTGTTGGAGTAAATGCGCCGTCGCCCCGGCCTCGACACCGGCGTGCGGCCATCGAAAGGTAAGCCGGAGGCATGGGCCATCAAGTGGCGCAGCGTCGCACCGGGAGGACCGGCGGCATCGTCGAGGCCGACTACCCCCTCCTCGACGGCGATGAGAGCGGCCAGGCAAGTCATGAGCTTGGTGACCGACGCCCAAGCAAAGACCCTGTGAGGGTCTCCGGCGAGGACGTGCCCACCCCCGGGCAACACGACGGCGGCAGCGCCGTTGCCTGGCCATCGGGCGACATGGTGCTCGAGAAGGGTCTCGAGTTCGCTCCGGCCTCGTGCCCCTGGCTCGCCAACTACCACTGGGGCCCCACTATGCCTCCTTCTCTACTGCAGTCCCGCCGCGACCCTGGCGCAGCCACCGTTCGACGAGCGAGGCGGTGGCGGCGAGGTTGTCTCGCACCGAGCGGGCCAAGGCTCTTTCGGCCGCGGGGCCGAGAACGGGGACGTGCACGCGTAGCTCGGCCTCAAAGTGTTGAGAGCACCCCCCATCCTCGGTGCCGGCCAGCTCGTACCAGCCCGAGAAGGAAAGTAGCTGCCCGTAGTGGTCGGGGACCATGCTGACCTGCGTCCGGCGACAAGCCACGTCTACGTCGCTCACCAGCGCCCACGAGAGTTGTTGGGGGTCGAGGATGCGCCGGGCAGGACCGTTGAGCTGGCCGGAGAAGCGGTACCCGACCACTAGGTGAGCACGCTCACCGTCCCGCTCGAGCGAGCGCAGTTCGGGGGTGGCGATCCCGGGGAGGGACCCGAGCGACGCGTAAAAGGAGGCATCGACAAAGGCGGCTTGCACGTCATCGACAGGGGCGCGCACCGGTTGGTCGACCTGGAACTTCATCGTGCCTGCATACGCCGGAAGCCGCTCAAGAGGAACCGCCGTTCAGGAAAAGTTGGCAGAAGTGTCGCACGACAACCCCGCTTGCAGGTAGCTGAGGTCTTCTTCCATAACCGCGAAGTAGCTCATGGGTCGTGTACCAGGGGGTGGCGCGACCTCCATCGGGTCGAGGGTCTTGACGCCCGCGCCGGTCATTGCCGCCACCTGCTCGACGTCCCCGTTGCCAGTGCCGGCCTCGGCGAAGACGACGGGCAGGTTTTGGCGGCGGACCAGCGCCGCCGCCTTGGAGGCCCCCGCGGAGCTGATCGCCACGTCATGCAGCCCGAACGCGGCGGCCATCCGGCCGAAAGCCCCGTCTTCGGTGACGAAGTCCTTCTTGGCACAGTTGGCCAAGTTGCTTTGGAGGTCTGATGACAGGGAACTGGTCACCGACTCCATATCGCGCGCCCCGTTGCCGAACTGGTTCGCTCCCGCCGGGTCGGCCTTGCTCATCGAGGCCGCCAATACCTTGGCCGCCGTGCCCATAAGGGTGGGGTCCAGCCAGAACTCGTAGGGCAGCGCCTGAGCGGACACGGCTGGCAACAGGGCGATGTGAAGCCGTGCGTGAGCGGCCGCGTCCTCGACGGCCGGCTGGTAGCCGTCGCCCACCACGACGACTAGGCCGGCATGGTGGACGAGCGTGGCCTGACGCGAGCTCAGGGCCATCGCCTGTGGTTGGACGACCGCAGGGGCGAGGTCGGTGACCTGGACGTACTTTCCTCCGAGGTACTGGGCAAGCTGGGCAAGCGGGTACGCGGAGGCCACGATCTGGAGCTGGTGGACCGGACGGCCGACGGCCCTCGGTGCGCCATGGCCGCCCCCACAAGCCGTCACCAGCAAGCCGGCGACGGCGCCGCACACCGCCAACCGCCACCTTGCGGCGCGCCCTGGGCTCCGAGGCGGCCGGCCAAGGGTCTTTGGGCGGTCGTACATAGGGACCAAGGTAGGGCGCCGGCCCGTAAGCAACCAATCGTGTGGCAGCGTTCACGTGCTGGTTTGTCCCCGGCGGGGCGCTCCCCGCCTAGTCTGGCGCAGGTAAGCCCAAGCAACGAGCGCTGTGCCAGCCTTTGAAAGGTGGGTGGTCCCTACGGCTGAGGTTTCGCAGGACCGGACTTTCGATGTAGTCATTATCGGGGGAGGCCCGGGCGGTTACGCTGCCGCTCTGTACGGGGGCCGCAAAGGGTTGCGGGTGGCGCTGGTCGAAAAGGACAAGGTGGGTGGGACCTGCCTGCACCGTGGATGCATCCCGGCCAAGGAGCTGCTGGAGACGGCCGCGGTCTACCGCACCGTCAAGGGGGCCAAGGAGTACGGGGTCGGAGCCGAGGGAGTCACTGTCGATTTCTCGACGACCCAGGTGCGCAAGCGCAAGGTGATCGATGGCCAGCACAAGGGCCTGCAAGGGCTGCTCAAAAAGTGCAAGGTGACCACTTTCGCGGGGACCGGTTCGCTTCAGCCGGGCCGCGTGGTGAGGGTCGAGGGAGCGGACGGCCAGGTGACTGAGATCACCGCCCCGGCGATCGTGCTGGCCGCCGGCTCAGTGCCGCGTACCATCCCTGGTTTCGAAGTCGACGGCAAGGTGGTGATGACCAGCGACGAGGTCCTCGACCTGGCGGTCATCCCCTCCAGCGCGGCGGTGATCGGCGGCGGTGCAATTGGTTGCGAGTTCGCCTCGATGCTCTCGGATATGGGTAGCAAGGTCACGATCCTTGAGGCGCTGCCCAGCATCCTTCCCGGCGTGGACAAGGACG
>DASSZK010000182.1:0-4257 GCA_035702845.1 Acidimicrobiales bacterium | reverse complement strand
CCGGCCGCGGCCACGACATGAGGCAGTTCCTCCAGCTGGAGCAGGGTGCGCCCGGCAAAATCCAGCAGGTACAGCTGTACTTGCCCGGGATTGCCCTGCTGCGCCAAACCGGCGGCCACGGTCCGCAGCAGCGTTGTCTTGCCTGCACCTCCGCCCCCGAACACGAGCATGCCCCCAGCGGTCTCGAGGTCGACTTCTGCCAGGACCTGGCGTTGTTCGTCCGGGAGGTCCGCTAAACCGATCACCGCCCAGCGGCCCGGATCTGAGGTGTACTTGGCCCCTACGTTGGCCCCGGGCAGGTCCGCGGCAGCCAGCTGTTCGGGAAGAGGCTCCACCCATGGCCGGCGAGGCGGCTGCGCCCCCATGAGCTGGGCTGCGCCAACTATTGCGCCAACCGTGGCATCGAGCTGGGTTACGGATGCTGCGGGCGCGGTTGGGGTGGCGCCACCCTGGGCACCCACTGGTCCAGGCCACTCTCGGACTTCCTGGACCGTCCCTGCCCGCTCCAGGCTCGAGCGCTCGGGTTCGGTGAAAAGGAAGGGCCGGACCGAGACCGCATGCCGGTCGCCCGCCTCGTCGTATGGCGCCCCTGACCATGCTCCCTGGAAGGGCATCAGGGCGCCGGGGCCGAGGCGGGCGTAGGCCCTGCCTTTCAGGGGGACGGGGATGGCCGAGGCTTCCCTCGAGCCGATGACGGCCGACGAATCGGACGGGTCGAGCACTCTGAGGCAGATGCGAAGGTTGGTGTTGGCGAGGATGTTGTCGCTGACAGACCCGCCCGGCCGTTGCGTGGCCAGCACGAGGTGGATACCGAGGCTGCGCCCCCTTTGCGCGATATCCACCATGCCTGCCACGAACTCGGGGATCTCCTTGACCAGTGTGGCGAATTCGTCGACGACGATCACGAGGCTCGGGGGCGCGTCCTCGGGCGCAACTCGCAGCATCTCCTCCAGGTCCTTGGCCCGTCCTTCGAGTAGGGCCATCCGGCGTCGCAGCTCCGCCCGCAAAGACGCCAGGGCACGCAACGCTCGCCGTTCGTCCAGGTTGGTGACCTGGCCCACCGTATGGGGCAGGGGTTCGAACGGCGCACTGGCAGCACCTCCTTTGTAGTCGATGAACAGCAAGGCAAGGCGCGACGGCGGGTGGTGGGCTGCCAACGACAGGACCAGCGTCTGCAGCAGTTCGCTCTTGCCCGCACCGCTCGTACCGGCGATCAAAGCGTGGGGCCCGTCGTGGACCAGGTCGACGCTGAACGATCCGTTGGCACCCATGCCCAGTGGGGCGAAGAGCCCGTACGCGTGTGCTGACGATGCCCAGTGCTGAGCCACGGCCTGCGGGCTCGGCGACATCCCGGGCAGGTCGAGCAGTTCTACGAGGGTCGGGATACCGCTCGTTGCCGTGGCGGCGCTGACATCGCGCAGAGGGGCCAACATCCTCGCTATCCGGTCGGCACCGGGCGCGGTGACGCCTTCGTAGACGAAAGGCTGGTCCTGGCGGTCGGGGGCCGTGAACCGCATCGACGACGGCGCCACGAGCGGGTCCTGCACCTGCATGACCACATCACACTGGCGGGGTAGCCCCGTCTCGTCGTGGCCGACCCACAGCACCGTAATGCCCGCACCGCTGCCCGTCCCGAGAAGTGCCCCCAGGGCGGAACGGTCTGGCTCTGAGCACTCGTGCAGTACCAGGAGCACGCGCGGCCAAAGCCATGACGCGTCAGCATCCGCGGTGTGGGCGTGTGTTGCCGCTGCCAGGCGCTCGTTGGCGACCTTTGCCACCCGGCGCACCAGGTCGCTCACGCCGGTCTCGTCGACCAGGTGCGGTCCCTCCAGTGGCGAGGTTGCCGAGCGGGTGTGAGGCAACCACTTGAGCCAGGACCAATTGTCATAGTCGTCGGAAGGAAAGGCCCCCGCCACAACCAGGTGCTCGGGGCTGTGCAGGAGAGCTGACTGCAATAACAACGACGCGCAAAGTTTGTCGACTTCCGCTGCCGGCCCGCGGGTACCAGCGACGGGTAGCTCGTCGAGCGCCAGCACCACGGGCGCGAGGTTAAGGCTGGCGTGGTGAGCGAGCCGAGTCCCCGCCCAACCTTGCAAGTCGGGGTCGCCTCCTGGCTCGACACTGACCTCGACCAAGGACGGCACAGTGCCCAGACCCGCCCTCAGCGCGAGGAAGTCGGGGGCACCGCGGGCCCGCTCCCAGAGCCGTCCCTGGCGTGCCGCGGCCTGGTGCACGAGCCACGCGAGGTCGGGTGCGGCTGCCAGCCGCTCGCGTCGCTCCTCAGACAGCGCCTGGTCCACCTCGGCGGCGCGTGACTCGACACGCCGGCGGAACTCTGCCGCTTGGGCTTTGTAAGAGCTCTTCGAATGGCGCCCCTCAGAAAAATGGTTTGACAGCATCATCAGCGGGCTAAGGGCGGCGAGAGCCACGAATGCCACCTGCTTGGTCACGTAGACCAGGACCACCGCAGCGATGAGCGGCAGCAAGATGGATGCTGCCGGGAATCGTCCCTTGACAGGGGTGCCTGGAGGGGCAGGGACCGGCTCCAGTCGCCGGGGGTGCACGAGTGGCCTCTTGTAAGGAAGAGGGTTGAAGGAGATCTGCCCCAGGCGGTCCCGACGGCCGGCGCTCGGCGGGCGCAATGGGCGCATGACAAATTGGCTGTTGCCTACCAGCACAGTCTCGTGAGCGGGCAGCGGTAACGGGGTGCCGTCGATAGCGCTCGAGCCGACGTAGGTGGGGCTGGTTGCTCCCGCGACACTCGCAATAGTGGCTTCGAGCGCCGGCGTCACCTCCACTACGAACTGCTCGGGCGCCATAGCCGGGTCGGTCACTACGACCGACGCGGAGCCGGAGCGCCCGACGACGTGGCGGCCCGGCTTGAGCAATACCCAACATCCCGCGGACGGGCCCGAGACAATGTCCAATGAGAGCGCTGCAGGGTCCTCGGCGAGAGAGGGGTAGGTCCCCACGGTGAGCTGCCCGAGGTCCGCCTCGTCCGCTATTCGCACCTCTTGGCCACTGACGAGGCCGGATCCGAACACCGAGCGGTCAAGTGGCGCCCACCGCCACGAGCCGTCATTGTCAGCGACAAGCAACACAGGTCTGGGAGGAACCGATATCCCGTGCCAACGCCCCCACTCAGCGAGAGCACCTACCAGGGCATCGAACCGAGTGGCGGACGCATCGAGTTCCGCCCGCAGATCCACCCTTTGCCAGCCCATCGCCGTCGGGAAGCCCACGCTGAGCAGTAGTTCCATACGGCACCGATGGTAGATAAAGCCGCCAATGGCTGCGGTACGGCCCGTAGGAGCCCGAGCCGGGGACGGGGCCGCCCCAACGGGTTCTCGGCCGCCGAAAGCGCGCTAGCGCCCTGTCTTAGGCGCCTCAGGCCGGTGGGTGGCAGGCAGAGTTATCGTGTGGCCGACCAGAGACGCACCCAGCCACTCGGCACGCGACCCAGGGTCGCCGTGATGGAGGTGGTCCGACTCGTACTGCGTCGAGGTGACCACCACATAGCGGGGGTCGAGGCTTTTCTCCGAGAACGCTACGTTCCCGAGTGAGACCACTTCGGAGGCCACCCCCACCCGTAAAGCCTTGAGCGCGGCCTCGTGCTCGCCCTCTTGCGCCGCCTTCAGTGCCTCATTGGCCTCGGTGACATGGGACAGTGCCTGAGCCTCATCTGCCTGGCGGGCGCCAAGCTCCATCAGGGCGGGATCCAGGTGGCTTTGGGCGACGAGCCTAAATGGGAGCTTCACCAGCCTCGCAGGCAAGCGGCCTGACGACGTCCACTGGACAACACTCTGCCAGCGAGACGCGGTCTCGGCCGCAGTTGTCGTGTTCGCTACCGCCACTTTGTAGCTTGCCTCCGCCTCCATGCTGACCTCCGAGGCCTGCTTGGTCACGACTTCTGCTTCCTCAACCTCGCGCATCGCCCCAAGCGACGCGAACGACAAGCCAACATTTAGGGCGTCGAGGCCCATGGTCTCGCCGAAATTGACCCACGAAAAATCGCCGAGGTAGGCGTCGTTGCCCTGGTTCATGGCGTCGGTCACGAAGGTCCCGAGAGCCGCGCCGGCAGCCACGAGGGCACATACCTCCTGGAAAATCGGGATAGGTAGCAGGCTCAAGAGCCCGGCGACAGCCGAGATCTTGTTGAGCAGAGCCGAGATCGCCTGGAGCGGGACATGGTCGGCGGCCCAGTGGCAAGCCCCCTCCACGCTGTCGACGATGTCGCCCCAGATGCTGGTGTCGTTC
>DASSZK010000178.1:0-3303 GCA_035702845.1 Acidimicrobiales bacterium | reverse complement strand
CGGTGGCCCAGTCCTGCTGCATCCCGACATCTTCGGAGCTGACGCTCGGCTTCGCCGGTGTGCTTGCCGCAGAGGGCAAGTTGAGCCTGCCTGGTGGGATAGTCGCCGGCGTCGTGGGCGAGCTAGTGGGTGCTTACATCGCCTGGGCGATCGGGCGGGCCGGGGGACGGCCGTTTGTCAACCGCTGGGGCAAGTACGTGCTAGTGACCAAGACGGACCTTGACCGGGCTGAGGCGTGGTACAACCGCCATGGGCCCTGGGGCGTGTTCGTAAGCCGCCTTCTACCGGTCATCCGCAACTTCGTCGCCCTGCCCGCTGGCATAGCCGAGGTCCCGGCCCTTCGCTTCGGCCTGCTCACTCTTGCCGGTTCGGCAATTTGGGACAGCGCCATGGCGCTCATCGGGTACGGCGTCGGAGGCCAGTGGAAGTCGGTGATGAAGGGCTTCAGCGATGCCGGTTACGTACTTGCCGCCTTGGTCGTGGTGGCCCTGGCATTTGTCATATGGCACCGGTTCCGGTCCTACAAGGCACACACAGCGATGGAGCGCTCCGGCGGAGGTTACGGAGGCCGCCACGTGGCCGACAGCACTCGGCCCGTCCCAGCCGTCCCAGCCGGCCCAGCCGTCGCAGGCGGCCCACCGCCCCGCACCCTCGGTGGCGGTCACGTCCGCACCATCCCTGCCGAGGACAACGACGAGCCGGGCCCGCTCCGAGCTCCCATGGGCGGCGAAGAACTCGCTGGTTCGTAGCAAGCTCTCGGTCGCAGACCTCAGCCGCCGTCAGCACACCTCAACCGCCGTCAGCAGACCTCAGTCGCCGTCAGCGGTCTTTAGAGCCTCGCCCAAGCGAGCGTCGACCTGCCAACGCTCCTTGGGCATATGGTGCTGCTCGGCCCACGCCACCGTGAAACCGTCGCTACCCGCGGCCCGCAGTAGCTGACCACCAAGCTTGTCGTGGGACAAGTAGGCCCCGACCCTGGCGCGCATGCTCTTGGCCGGCGCCGAGGACGCGGAACCGACGAGGCGCCGCCGTCCCACGGCCAGCGCCGCGAGGGTCACAGCCACTCGGGAAAAGGTGCCCAATCCGGATTCGACCTTGCCAACGTCGTGCAGCAGCGCTGCGGCTATGAACTCTCGCCCCACAGGAGGCGAGCCGCCCACGAGGGACACGGCCTGGCGAGCCACCGAAACAGCGTGTCGCTGGTCGGGCCCGGACATGCGCTCCCACAACGCGACCTCGCCCGGCAGCAACTGCGAGCGCGCCCATTGGTCGTCGTCTTTGCCCGGCCCCGCGGGCCACAAGGCACCGAAGAAGCGGCCGGCCAGATGAACCGGGGAACCGAACTCGCTCTTGGATGCCACCGTCAAAACCTACTCACGAAGGGGACGCCCCTAGATGGGCTGTCACTTGAGTGCTGCCGACAATGCCTGGTCAATGTCCTCGATTAGGTCGTCTATGTGCTCGATCCCGACGCTCAGGCGGATCATCTCGGGTGGTATCCCGACCTTGCGCAAGTCGTCGGGCGTCAGCTGGCGGTGCGTTGTTGACGCGGGATGGGCAACGAGCGACTTGGCATCGCCCATGTTCACCAAACGCTTGAACAACTTGACGCTGTCGAAAAACTTTATCCCGGCCTCGTAACCACCGGCGGCGCCAAACGTCACAATGGACGGGTAGTGGCCACGCAGATAGCGCTTGGCCAGCTCGTGGTGAGGGTGGTCTTCGAAGCCGAGGTAACGGGCCCACGCCACGCGCTTGTCAGCGGCGAGGTACTCCGCTACCCGTCTGGCGTTGTACTCATGGCGGTCCAGGCGCACCGAAAGCGTTTCCAAGCCTTGTAGCAACAAGAAGGCGTTGAACGGCGCCAGCGCCGAGCCTTCGTTGCGCAAGCCGACGGTCCGGCAACGCACGGCGTAGGCGAAATCGGGGAAGTCCCGGGCATAGACCACTCCGTGGAAAGCAGGCTCTGGCCGGTTCAACATCGGGAAGCGTTCAGGTTGGAGCGCCCAGGGGAAACGGCCCCCGTCGATCACGATCCCACCGAGGGTGGTCCCATGCCCGCCTACGAACTTTGTGAGGGAATGGATGACGATGTCCGCCCCGTGGTCGACCGGCTTGAGGTAAAACGGCGTCGCAACCGTATTGTCGACGATCAGGGGCACCCCGTGGCCATGGGCCATTTCGGCGACCGCCTCCAGGTCCACGACGTTGCCCGCAGGGTTGCCGACGCTCTCCACGAACACGGCCTTCGTTGAGGCGTCTATGAGCTTTTCCAGAGCCGGAGCCGTGTCATCTTCCCCAAAGCGCACTTCAACCCCTTCGTCCCGCAACACATGGGCGAAATATGTGTAAGTAGCGCCGTAGAGCTGGGGGGCGGCCACGATGTTCGAGCCTGCGTCCGTCAGCGCACGCACGGACATGCGCACGGCAGCAGCACCCGATGCCACGGCGACTGCCTTCGGCGCGTGCTCCAGCTCCGCCATGCGCTGCTCGAGCACGTCGACGGTGGGGTTGTTGATCCGGTTGTAATGGAAGCCAGGTTGTTCGAGGTCGAACACGGCCGCGGCATGGGCGGCATCGACAAACTCATGGGCCACCGTCTGGTACACGGGTACGGCCACAGCCCGGGTGCTGCCCGGCTCGTAGCCGCCGTGTACGGCGATCGTCTCGTCTCGCATTGCCATGTTGTAGCGCGCGCGGAGCGCCTACTCGAACACTCGCTGGTCTGACCTTGTGAGCGCCGCCGTTTGACGGGAGGCCGCGTCGGTCGGCGCAAGGCCGTAGCCGGCGTCGACATCGACGACCTGAGAGCTTGTCGGCTCCGGCGCCCCCTCCGTGAGCTCCAGCTTGACCCGGACCTGCCTCACCCAGTTCGACATCAACCGGCGCGCCGGGCTGCACCAGTCGGCCATGACCCCGCGAGCGACGAGCTCGTAAGGAAAACGCGACATCGTCGTGGTCGAGAACTCCCCGTCCGTCACCTTCCGGCGAAAAGCCGTCAGCATGTCCTGCGCCGCGTGGTCCAAGTACCCAGGCGGGATGTTCGGGTAAGACCCCTGAGTGCCGAGCAGGTAACGGCGAACATCTCTGCGGTACTCGCGGAGCAATGTCAGCCGGCCGTACTCGGGGTGCCCCTGGAACAGCATTATCTGGCACTGCCCTCGCCTTGCCGCAGCGACAGTCCACCCACAGCCTTCGCCCCGGACGAGGACCTGGTACCCCGCGGCCACCACGTCGGCCTCAGGCACCTCGTTGAACCGGGAGTGAGGGATGCTGAGCTCGCTCACACCCTCGGTGAGAGGG
>DASSZK010000017.1:0-3112 GCA_035702845.1 Acidimicrobiales bacterium | reverse complement strand
CCCCCAAAGGTTGGGCACTCGACCAAGCCATGAGCGACGCATCCGGCGACATCTACTACGTCGGCAAGTCGGGTGGCGTAGGCGAATCGGTCACCGAATCCGACCGGCCCATCGCCCTCTCCGCGCGCCTGCCCGCGATTGTGGCCACGTACGTCGGAGGCCGCTACACGAGCTATACGAGCCAGCCCTACCGCCTAAAAAACGCAACGGACGCCTGGCTTTACACGTTCCTCCTACCCGGAGGGCGCCACGCCCTGGGCGTTCGCGCCTGGGTAAAACCCACTCTCTCGCAGGTATGGCTCGTCACCCCGTCGAGCAACCCCGCATCACGTCGCATCCTGGCAACCTTGACACTGGCCCGCTGACACAGCCGGAGAACCTGACCAGTTGCACCGAGACCGGGCGCAGTGCACTAAAAACCGGTAGCGTCCCTGCTGCGCATCCAGCCCATGCCAGGAACGTTCCTCCCAAAATGGGCACGAGGCCGCAGTAGATCGAGGACCGCCGGCAGAAGGGAGTGTGGGTGTGCCGAACCAGATAGCTGATTACGACATCGTCGGCATGGTCGCCGACGATGGAGTGGTGCCCTGCCTGCACGCCCGGCCCCCGGCGCGGCTCGGAGCCGGTGCCGACCTGGTAACGGTATGGCTCCTCGGCCCCGTAGCCCGCACGTCGTGGCAGGACATCCGTGCACGCCTGGAGCAACTTGCCCGCGCTCGCTCGCCCCACCTCCCCGACTGGCTCGAGAGCGGCACGGGAGAATGGTCTGGCCGCCAAGTTTTCTGGCTAAGTGGGAACGACCGGGCCCAGTCGGTCCTGGCCGGGCAAGCGTTGCAGACCATGAGCCTTGCTGACCGCCTGCGAGCAGTTGCCGGCGCGGCTCGCGGCGCTCATGCCCTTCATGAGCAAGGAGTACTGCACGGAGCTATTTGCCCGCAGGCGGTCCTCCTGGTGCAGGAGGGTCGCGCCGTCCTGGCTCCTTCTGCAGTCGCCGACGGTAAGCGCCCGGTCCTCCAGATCGGCTACCCACCCCTGGGTTACGTGGACCCGCAACTGGTCCGCGGCCAGTCCGGACGCTGGTCCGACATATGGTCGCTAGGTGCAGTGACCCGCTACGTGGCCTCAGGCACCGTGCCCTATCCCGGGATCGAGGAGCTGCCGGTGGTCCAGGCGCTGACCAACCTGATGCAGGCTCCCGTGCCCGCTCCCGCCGATATCCCCGGGCCCGTGTCCGAGTTGGTCGACCAGTGCCTCGCAGGAGACCCCTCCGCGAGGCCTCAGACGGCCTCAGAGGTAGCGGACCGTCTCGAACAGGCCGCTCAGGCTTGCTGAGCAGAACGACAACTGGCGTGAACTACGAGGAGGTTGACTGAGCAGTGCGCGACAAGCTCGAAGTTCTTGCCGGGCCCGGACTGGTGGCCCGGTTCGGCGACGTGGCCCTCTGGGCGGGCCCCCAGGCCAGCGCCGCGCTGCAGGCCCATCTGGTCAGCGAAGCCCAGCGCCTGTCTGGTGACCCCGGAGCGGGGGACCAGCTGGCCAACTCCTTCATAAGCGTCCTCCAGCGGGGTGACCCCGAGCCCAACTCGGCGTTCGCCGTGCTCGGCCCCGGAGCCAACGGGATCACGTTGTTCCTGCATGGGCCGGTGCAGGCGTGGGACAGCGGCCACTGGTTGGCACCTCAGCCGGTACCGGGCTGGCTCGTCACGTCGATCGGGCGCCCGTGGCCCCTCATCGTGCTGCCCTACGGGGCCAACCCGCCGCCTCAGAGCCAACCGGGCAACCCGCTCGACCTGGTGACCGGAGCCGTGCCTGGCGCCGGTTTTGTCCTTTTGCGCCCGACGCCAAGCACTCCCCCGCCCGGCGCTCCCGGGGGGGCCGTGGGCCAGCACCAGGCGCCGCAAGCACAGGCCGGTTTCGGCGCGCCCACCGTGGGCCAGGGTGCTTTCAGCACGCCTACACCCGGGGGGACCTTCGGGGCCGGAAGCTCCGGCACCGGGTTTGCTGAGCCGGCTCCGCGCGCCGAGCAGGTCCCGGCACCTTTCAGTCAGGGGGCCGCAAGCCGTCAAGCCCCGCCTGGCGGCACGGGACCGAGCCCGCGCCCCCAGTTCCAGTTCGGGAGCGCCCCTGCCGCACCCGCTGGGCCCTTGGCTGATCTTCGCTCGATCGCCAGCGCAGCCGGCCCGGCAACCCCACTGCCGCTCGCCGGCGCTTCAGAAGAGCCCGGTTCGCCAGACCTGGCTGATGTGCCCGGTAACCGCTGCGACCAAGGCCATTTCAACCACCCTCGGGCATCGACCTGCGCCCGCTGCGGGCATGCGCTGTCTGCGCAAGCCATCACCACCGCCAAGCGGCCGCCACTTGGCATCCTGCTCGCCGACGACGGGTCTGTGTGGTCCCTGGAGCGCGGCTGCCTCATCGGCTCGGCCCCAACGAGCGACCCAGAGGTGATGGCCGGGAAGCTTCAACCCCTCGTCATGCGCGCCGGGGCCAACCACACCATGGCGCCGGTGCACGCCGAGGTACAACTGCGCGACTGGTCGGTCTACCTCGTGGACCGTGGAGCCGATGGAGGGACCTGCGTCCAGGCCCCCACTTCGTCGCAGTGGTCGGTACTCGGGCGCAACGAGCAGCGGGAGCTCGTGAGCGGCTCGCACATCTCGTGCGGGGGCCGGGTTCTGACTTTCGTGTCGGCGTGGCCGGTCTGAGCTACGGGGTCGGGGCTGGCTCAGCCGACCTTGCCTTGGTACCCAGGGCAGATGTCCTGGACCGCAGCGGAGATGACCAACCCCAGATCTGCGGGCGGCAGCGCGACCGAACCCTCGGTCAAAGGCAGGCGATCGCCCAGCTGCTGCACTGACGCACCGGCGCGAAGGTCGTCGCAGACCGCCTGGCCCAGGCTGAGCAACTGCGTGCTGGTCCGGTAAGAGCCGATGTCGGGAGCCTGGGTGTACACCGACGACAGGAACTTCTTCGCCATCGCCGGGTCAAGCGGCCTGCCGCTCCCACACCCGCCTAGAGCCATCGCCGACACCACGGCCAAGGCCCAGCATCCAACGATTTGAGCCCGGCGCACAGGCGGAGATCCTAGGCTTGGCGTTGGAACGCCGCCCGG
>DASSZK010000422.1:0-8176 GCA_035702845.1 Acidimicrobiales bacterium | reverse complement strand
CCGACAGGGCTCGAGGTTGCGGGCGCGCCGGGGCCGGCTCGCGCTCGGGGAGCCCAGGTAGGGCCGCACGTACTCGTCGGCGGCGACGCGGTAGTCGAAGCGCGTCTTTGCGGCCAGGCGGCCGTCAGCATCGAGGCCGTCCAGGTACAGGTCAAGCAGGTCGTTGACCGTGGTCGCCCGGGGCGCGGGGCGTACCTGGCGTCTGCCCACCTGGTCGAGCATCTCACGGCGCGCCCGGCCTGCTTCCGCCGCTGTCCGGAAGCCCCGCCTGGTCAATTGGGCGCGCCGGCCGGTCAGCGGGTCGCGGCCGATTGTGACCTTGACGTACCACTCTCCGTGGCCGTCTTGGTATACGCCCTCAGGTTTGGTGGGCACCCTTGAGAACCTCCGTGGCACGGTTGGTTCTCAGAAGGTTCTCAGCGATCACCATTTGGGAGCCCCTGCTGCCGCCAGCAGCGCTCTGACCAGGATGAATGCTGCGCGCTCGGAGGGATTCGAACCCCCAACCTTCTGATCCGTAGGAGGGTGCCACCGTCCCTATGGGTCCCTTCTGCCCCCCTGGAGTACAGCAACAAGCTACAGAACGACATAGGTGCCGCCTGGGCGCATCCCACTCGGTCCCTCCTGTCGCAGCCTGTCTTGCGGGCCCCGTGCCAAATTGCGTGCCAAGCTCGCCACACACACACACGGGCTTGTCTCGTTCGAGGGAGGATGGAGCGTCTGGCGCGGGCTCAGAAGGTCGCCGCCGTCCAGGCCGCCAGATGCCCATGATGGTTCTGATGTCGGTATAATAATTCCGATGTCGGTAAGATCATCCCGAAGGCGTGGCTGACCAGCATGGACCTGGCAAGGCCCTTGACGGTCGTCTCGCCCACCGTGGACGCCGATGTGCTGGCCGTCCTGGCTGGTGCCGAAGCCGAGTTCACTGGCAGGCAAGTCCACCAAATTGCGGGCCGCCACTCCGAAAAAGGCGTCCGCAACTCCCTGCACAGGCTCGTCGGGCAGGGAGTTGCCAACGCAAGGCGCGCCGGTAGCGCTGACCTCTACTCCCTCAACAGGCAACACCTGGCTGCGCCCTACATCATGGGCCTAGCCGGCCTGCGCCACGAGCTTCTAGCGCGCCTCGGAGCCGAGCTAGCCGGCTGGCAAGAGGCCCCGATCTTCGCAGCGCTGTTCGGTTCGGCCGCCTCTGGCCGCATGCGCCCCGACAGCGACATCGATTTGTTGGTAGTGAGGCCCAAGGACGTGGACGTCGAGGGCGCAGAGTGGCGCCGTCAGCTCGAAAACCTGAGCACCGAAGTCACCGCTTGGACGGGCAACGACACCCGTGTGCTCGAACTGGACGAGGACGAGGTCAGGCGGGGCCTGCAGGGCGGTGAGCGCGTATTGGCCGATGCCCGGGACGAATGCGTCGTCTTGTACGGAGAAGCCGCCTATCTGAGGGCGGGGCCGCGCAGTATGCGTGCTGGCCGTGGCTGAGACGAAGCGCTGCACCGCGTCGACGCGTGCGGGACGCATGGCCAAGGCCCGTCAGTTCCTGGTCGCCGCCGAGACGATCGCCACGGTCGTAGACGACCAAGAAATAGCCGATGCCTTCGTGACCCTATGCGTCCATGCCGGCATCGCAGCGGCCGATGTCATTTGCTGTGCCAGGCTCGGGATGCTCCACTCAGGCGAGAACCACAACGAAGCTGTGGCACTCCTCGGCTCGGTTGACAAGGCCGCCGCCAGGCAATTAAAGGCGCTCCTCGATATGAAGACCAGGTCTGGCTATAGCCCAGTCCTCACATCAGCTGCGGACCAAAAGAGGGCAGGTCGTTCCGCAGCTGCGCTCGTCGCCGCAGCCTCCTCATGCTGACGCCGGGTTGGCACGTTCCTTGTACCGTTGCCCTATGTGTAGATCGGTCCGGCTTGTTGCTCGACATGGGACGGATTATCGAGCGTGCATTATGTAGCGGGCGGTCCGCCCCAGTTAGCCGGTTATCGGGCGGTGTCCAACTCGGCCGTCGAGCTCAGATGGCCTAATCCTTGTGGGTCGGGTCGGATCGGCGAGGTAGGCGTGCAACCTGTAGCCGAGGGCTACGTGGTTCCGATGATCGGAGTTGTTGAGCACGAAGGCGCGCAACGGCCCGAAGTGCGACTCGATCGGGTTTGCCCAAGAGC
This sequence comes from Acidimicrobiales bacterium, assembly GCA_035702845.1. Taxonomy (GTDB): domain Bacteria; phylum Actinomycetota; class Acidimicrobiia; order Acidimicrobiales; family Palsa-688; genus JAJZMF01. The sequence goes on along the minus strand of DASSZK010000422.1, from coordinate 6,013 downwards.
TGCAAGTGGGCGTGAAGCACGGCTCGACATTGTTCTTGTCGCACCAGGCAAGGATCTTCTTGGACTTGTGAGCGGACAGGTTGTCCAAGATGACATAGATCGTCTTGCCGTCGGCACGACGTTGCCGGCAGGCCTTGATGGCGGCGAGGGAGTTGCCTACGCTTTTGCGCTCCCGGACGACCCCGAAGAGAGTGTCGCCGGCATAGTCGTAGCAACCGTGGAACTGGCGCACGCCGCAGGGCTTTTTGTAGTTGGCCCGGTTGCGCTGGGGCTTTTTCTTCTCGGCCCAGCAGCAGCCGCCTACGGGGTGGACGGCCAACGGGCCGGGCTCGTCGAAGGCAAAGACCCGCTCGGGGTGCTTGGTGAGCACCTCGTCGATGCGGTCGAGCTTGGCGTGTCGGGGTCGTTGGGCTCCTTCCAGGTCTTGGCCTTTTGGAACGTGACGCCGTGCTCGGCCAGGATCTCCCGCAGCCGCTCGCGCCCGACCACCACCGGGTGGGCCGCGTTGATGGCTAGGTACTGGGCCAGTTTGCGCACGCTCCAGTGGGAAAACGGCCGACCCAGCTTTTCGGGGCGGGCCTTGGCCGTCTCGACGATGAAAACCTCGTCTTCAGTCGTTATGCGGCGGGGACGGCCACCCGCCCACTTGGGGTCCAAGCAGGCCATGCCCATCTTGTTGAAGTTGTGGATGACCTCTCGCACCCGGTCTTCGGAGGTCTGCACGAGCCGGGCGATGACTGGCACCGTGTTGCCTCCAGCCGACGAGAGCACCACCAGGGCGCGCCGGTAACGCACCACGCTCGCTTTTCCCTGCCCCTCGCCTCGGCGGACCAGGCGTTGGAGCTTGGCACCCTCTTCGCCGGTCAGCCGACGCACCCTCACAGGTTCAGCCATTGACCAAGCTTGGCCGGCCGGCTCAGCCAGTGGTGGACCGAGCGGGCGTTCCAGAGCGGTCAGGGCACTAGCTGCCCAGGCTTTGTGTATTTCCTGAGCCGTCGGCGAGGAGGGTTTCCAGGGCCCTGTAGGCCTCCAGGGTCCGGTCGAACGCTGAGGATAGGGCCTGGTGCAGGATCAGCAGGTCGATCTGTTCGACGCCGAGCTTGCGGGCGCTCTTGTCGAAGCCGTGCAGCGTCTCGCCGTATCCGTAGTCGCTGATCCAGACCTTGGTCTCTAGGAAGACTTCCGAGCGGTCCAGGCCTGAGTTTTGCACCGCCTCGCCGACTTGACGTTCGTTGCCGTAGGCGGCGGCGGTATCGACGTGGCGGTAGCCACAGTCGAGTGCTGCACGGACGGCGTTACGGGTTTCGTCCGGTGGTGTCTGGAAGACGCCGAGCCCGACCGCCGGCATTTTGACGCCGTTGTTGAGCGTTAGGGTTTCCATCTCGGTCACCTTTCTTGTCCTGCCGGTCGCCGAGTTGCGCCGGTGTCGGTCTGTGGTTGGGCGTTCGGCGGCGACCCTGCCGTGGCGTGGTCGCGGTGAGATGGGGAGTCACTGACCGGGCTGGATCATTCGTGCTTTCGGGCGGCGCGCCGTTGCACGGATGGTGTCGGGCCGGCTGTTTCACGGCAACGGGAGGCGCCCGGTCCATCGGCGCACCGAGTACGTGCTCCTGGTTCAGTAAGCCGGGATTCCCGCTTGCCCAAGGGCATCGCGGAGACCATCAGCGGTTAGTCATTTGCTCAGATCCCGGTGGGTAACGATCGCCAACGATCTGAACTTCTGACGCGGCTTGCCCAAGCTCAGCCAAGTCGTCGCTCGTTAGCTCAACGAAGACAGCCCCAATATTCTCTTCCAGCCTGCCCAGCTTGGTGGTCCCCGGGATGGGTACCACCCACGGCCGCTGGGCGAGAAGCCAGGCCAGAGCAAGCTGAGCTGGTGTGGCGCCCTTGCGTTGTCCTATTGCACGCAGAAGATCCACCAGAGCTTGATTGGCTTTTCGGGCCTCAACCGTGAAGCGGGGCAGGCTGTTGCGGTTGTCGCCGCTGTCAAAAGTTGTGTGCTCGTCAATGGCGCCGGTCAGGAAGCCGCGCCCAAGTGGGCTGTAGGCGACGAAGCCGATGCCCAGTTGCTCACAGACCGGGAGGACCTGCTCTTCTTGGCGGCGCCACCACAGGGAGTACTCGCTTTGGACGGCGGCCACGGGCTGGACGGCATGGGCGCGCCGAATTGTCTCGGCGCCGGCTTCGGACAGACCGAAATGCTTGACCTTGCCTTCACTGATCAAGTCCTTGACCGCGCCGGCCACCTCTTCTATCGGTACGTTGGGATCGACCCTGTGCTGGTAAAGCAGGTCGATCGCCTCGACGCGCAGGCGAGCAAGCGAACCCTCAGTGGTCTGCTTAATGAGCTCGGGCCGGCTGGACAGCAAAGGTTGGCCATCGGCGTCGACTTCTCCGAACTTCGTAGCGATTACCACCTGTTCCCGAACGGGCGCAATGGCTTCGCCCAAGAGCTCTTCATTTGTGAACGGGCCGTACACCTGCGCGGTGTCAAGGAAGGTCACACCGAGCTCTACAGCTTGGCGGACCAGACTGATCGCCGCGTCGTGCGCCATCGTGGTGCTGCGGTGGTAGCTCATACCCATGCAGCCGAGGCCGAGCGCAGAGACCTCCAGGCCACTCGTTCCCAACGTCCGCTTCGCCAACATATGTGCCATATCCTGAAACTACTGCCTTCCAGTTACCTGCTCCGGTGGTGAAATGAGGTTCGACCTATTTGACCGTTGGCACCACCGCGGTGCGCGCCATGGTCCGCTCCTCCTCGTGCATCGCTGATGCGGTTCCGGCGTTGGGCCACCTGGGTGCGAGGTCGCCGTAGAAGTAGGACGCGGTGACCCCCTGTCGGTGAGGATGTCGCTGCCGGTGATGAAGGCGCCTTCGGAGCTCATGAGCAGGGCGGCGAGGTGGGCGATTTCCCGGAGGTGCCGGCCCGTCCCACGGGGGAAAGTTCGATCATGCGCCGGTAGCCCTCGCTGCGCGTCCCGGTCAGTTCGTCGCGGGCCAGGGGGGTGATCACGATGTCGGGGCTGATGGTATTGACCCCGGCGCCTCTTTTGGCCCAGCGGACGGTCGCGGCGTCGGTGACGTGCTCCGCTGCCAGCATGGGAAGGGCCAGGAGCTCCTCGGCCGGGGTGGTGCCCAAGGCGGTGTCCTGCGCTGGGGTCAGGGCCGGGAGGCGGTGCCCGGACTGGGAGGAGATGACGACGCCGGCGCCGCCTGGTGCGATGACGGCGGTCGTGGCGTCGAACCCGGCATTGAGGACAACTTCGGCGGCCGTCTGGGCATTTTCTTGGCGCAGGTCGGCGAGCACGACGTGCTTGCCTGAGCTGATCCTGCGGGCGATGGCCTGGCCGATCTGGCGAGCTCCGATGACGACGACAACTTCAACCATGGCTGATCTCCTGAGGAGCGGGGGCGGGCGCGGGGATGAGGCGGACGGTGACTTGGTGGGCCGTCTCGCCTCCTACCGAGCCGACGATGCCCGGCCCGTAGCGGTCATATTTGAGGTGGTAGGCGGCATCGATGGCCTCCTCGAACTCGCCGCCGTGGCCGAACGCAACGTCTACCTCGACTCCCCCGGCTCGGATGCGACCGGAGCCGCTGGCGGTGGCCTGGCGGTACCAGGGCCGGTCGGGGCCACCGGCGGAGCGGACGTATAGGTCGTCGTCGACCCGGACGACCCACATGGTCGTGTAGGGCCGCAGGGTGCGGTCGGGGCCGCGGGAGGCCAGCTGGAGTTCTTCGGCGCGGCCGATGCGCTCGAGCTGCTCGGCTGTCCAGGCCGTTGCGGGGGCCGCGGCGGTCATCGGGTGCGCTCCGCCTGGGCGGCGGCGTACTCGTCGTCGCTGACGTGGGCCCCCCAGTGCGGGGCGCCCTCGGTGATCGACAGGTGGGTCATGAAGTCGTCGGAGGTGGCGCCGTGCCAGTGCTCCTCGCCGTCGGGGGCGTAGACGACGTCGCCGGCGCTGAGCTTCAGCGCTTCCTGGCCGCGTACCTGGACCAGGCCTCTGCCTTCGGTGACATACAGGGTCTGACCGCCGTGGTGGGAATGCCAGGCGCTGCGGGCTCCGGGGGTGAACCGGACGAGGGCAGCATTGAGCTCGGAGGCGGGCAGGCCGCGGGTGACCGGGTCGACGTACACGTCGCCGGTGAAGGTCTCGGCCGGGCCTTTGCCGGTGGGGGGGTTTGGGGGCGAGATCCATGATGGTCCTTTCTCGGGTCAGCGCCGGCGGGCGGCCGGTTCGAGGGCGGGTGGCACCCAGCCGTCGTCGGCCGGGTTCAAAGTGACGCCTGGTGCGACGATCCCGTCGATGGCGTCGAGGACGTCGTCGCTAAGGTGCCGTTCGGCGGCCGGCAGCTGGGATTCGAGGTGCTCCATGGTGCGCGGGCCGATGATCGCTGAGGTGATAGCCGGGTGGCGCAACACAAAGGCGATGGCCAGCTCGATGAGCGGGATGCCGGCCTGCTCGGCCAGTTGGGCGAGGGCTTCGGCGGCGGCGAGTTTGCGCTGGTTCTCCGGCGTCGAGACGTCGAATCGTTCGGGCAGGCGCTCGGCCCGGGTCGAGGGCTGTTGGCCTGCCTCCTTGCGCCACCGTCCGGAGAGCCATCCGCCGGCAAGGGGGCTGTAGGAGAGGACCCCGTAGCCGTAACGGTGGAGCGTGGGCAGCACATCGCGTTCGATGCCCCGGGTCAGGACCGAGTAGGTGGGCTGCTCGGTCCACGGGCGCTCGAGAGCCCGCCGCTCGGCGGTCCACTGGGCTTCGACGATGGCCGACACCGGCCAGGTGGAGTGCCCGAAGTAGCGGATCTTGCCCGCCCGGACCAGGTCGGTGAGCGCCCCGAGGGTGACTTCGAGGTCGACGGCGGGGTCGTAGCGGTGGATCTGGTAGACGTCGATCCAGTCGGTCCCCAGGCGGCGCAGCGAGTTGTCGACCTCGGCGATGATCCAGCGGCGGCTGTTGCCCCGCCGGTTGGGGCCCTCGCCCATGGGCATGTGGACTTTGGTGGCAAGGACGATGTCGTCGCGCCGACCGGCGATGGCCTTACCGACGATCTGTTCGGACTCGCCGGCCGAGTACACGTCCGCCGTGTCGACGAAGTTGATGCCTGCGTCGAGGGCCCGGTGGATGATGCGGATGGACTCGTCGTGGTCCTTGGTGCCCCACTCGCCGAACATCATGGCTCCTAGGCACAGGGGCGAGACCTCGACACCGGTGCGTCCCAAAGCTCGAAGTTCCACAGTCGTCTCCTATCTTTCTCTCAGCTGGTCGAAGGGGTTAAGGCCGGACGAGGACTTTGAGGGCGGTCCGGTCGGCCATCGCCTGGTACCCGCCGGCGATGTCCTCAAGGGCCACGGTGCGGTCGAAGACCCTGCCGGGCTGGGCCCGGCCGTCGAGGACGTCGGGTAGCAGCTCGGGGATGTAGGCCCGGGCCGGGGCGACGCCGCCGGTCAGGGTGACGTTGCGCATGAACACGCCGAAGTCCATGGGCACCTCGCTGTACTGAGGGGCGCCGACGCGGCTGACCTTGCCCCCGTCGCGGACCACAGCGAAGGCAGTCTCGACCGCCTCGACCAGGCCGACGCACTCGAGGACGGTGTGGGTGCCGTCGCCACCGGTCAGCTCCCGGACCCGCTCGACACCCTCGTCACCTCTCTGGGGGACGATGTCGGTGGCCCCGAACTCGAGGCCGAGGTCCGTGCGGTCCTTGTGGCGGCCCATCAAGATGATGCGCTCGGCGCCGAGCCGCTTGGCCGACAGCACGGCGGACAGGCCCACGGCGCCGTCGCCGATGACGGTGACGGTCGTGCGGGGGGTGACCCCGGCGGTACGGGCGCAGTGGTAGCCGGTGGGGTACACGTCCGACAGGGCCAGCAGCGACGCCAGCAGGTCCGAGCCATCGCTGACGGGCAGCTTGACCAGGGTGCCTTGGGCTTGAGGGACCCGGACGGCTTCGCCCTGGCCGCCGTCTATGCCGTTGCGGGCCCACATGCCGCCGTGCCGGCAGGAGGTCT
>DASSZK010000387.1:0-6082 GCA_035702845.1 Acidimicrobiales bacterium | reverse complement strand
AAAAGTGGTCGCCCGGGAAACGGTCAAAGCCAAGCGCAAGGACGTCTTGGCCAAGTGCTACGGGGGCGACATCAGCCGCAAGCGCAAGTTGCTCGAGAAGCAAAAAGAGGGCAAGAAGCGCATGAAGAACATTGGCCGGGTCGAGGTCCCCCAAGAAGCCTTCATCCAGGCATTGCGGCTCGAGACCTGAGGCGGCTCGAGACCTGAGGCCCGCGGGTTACATGCCGAAGCTGACCTTTTGCCAATGACGGCCACCGTCGAAAGTGATGATCATCGCCGTCGTGGGTTGCCCACATTGGCTGCTGGCAGAGCACCCGGGCTTAGGCGCCTGGACCACCAGGCCGACACCCTGGGTAGGTGAGGTGAAGCCTAGGTAGAACACGTCGCCGTCGTACACGGTGGCCCAATGGCGACCGGCGTCGTAACTGGCGAGAAGTTTGTTAGTGGTGCTCTCCTCCCCCACCAGGAACTGATTGGGGGCTGGGTATGCCGCCACCGTGAACGAGGCCGTCAAGTCAGAGCTCAACTGAGTGCGGGCATAAAAATGATCGCCCGCATCGGGCGAAACGTAGAGCCAGCTCGAACCCTGCCTGGCACCGGGAGGTGCTGTCTTGGTCACCGGCGAAGCGAAGCCACCCATGCGGCATACCGCAGCCAGGTCGGTACCGTTGCGGGCAGCCGGCACCGTGTAGCTGTCCCCGACGCCGCCGCAGGGCGGCGTGAACGGGCCCCATACGCCGTTGACCATGCGTGCTGTCCCCGTAACACCGCGGTCGTTACCCACCACCACCCACCCGCTGCCGTCCTGGAGCACAATGCTGCCCGTGGGCTGCGCCCCTCCGGCCGGCCAAGACAGCCGACCTGTTGGCACCACCCTCCAGTCATTGCGGCCCACGGGTGCCCAGTCCAGCACCGCACTGCTCTTCCCAGGCACGAGCGCGTACACCCTGCCGCCCGAGGCCTCTACGTCCATGACCGGCCCGATGCCTGCGGCCATACCGGGGAGCGCCGGCTGGCGTGTCCATGTGGCGCCGGCGTCGTGCGTCGCCCACATGAGCGGCTCGAAATTACCCCCCTGCTCGACGCCGCCAAAAAGCCATCCGTCCCTCGGGTCGGCGAAGCGCACCCCAAAGTAACCTGGCCCGGGCTGCACTTGGGGCACTCCCGATATCTTGCGGTCCACGAGAGCCAGCAAAGACGAAGGTAACGGGCTCACTGACCACGTCTTGCCGGTGTCGTTGGTGGACCGAAGTGCGAGGCACTCCCCTGCCTGGCTGCATGAGACAGTGCCGAGGGCCCAACCCTTGTTCAGCGAGACAAACGTGACGGACATAGGGTTGAAGCGGTCTGGTAAGTTCGCCGCGCCCATCGCGCCAGACGCTTCTCCATGGAGCGCACCGGACACTTCTCCACGGAGTGCAGTAGCGGCGGGAGCGGCCTTCCCGGCTGCTAAAGCGGGCGCCGACCGCGCACCTGGGGCGCCGCCTAGGAGCAAAGACAGTGCTAGCGGTGCTCGGGTGATGGCTGGCAACAAAGGCATACCTCAATAACCTCCCCACGGGGCCGGCGGTTGACCCCACCTAGCAGGGAGGGTTGCCCAACAGGCCTTCTCGCCAGGCCAAGGCGGCGCAGCGGGTGAGCGTCACGATATAGCGTTGAGCGGGGCCGCTCGTTCGGACCAGCCAAGCTCCAAACCAGCCAAGCTCCAAGCCAGCCAAGCTCCAAGCCAGCCAAGCTCCAAGCAGGAGGACCATGTCAGACCCGTCGTTGCCCCAGTACCCCGAGTTCCCGGCGGCGCCCCCGGTTTACCCTGTGACGGGCCCGGCAGGCGAGGTCGGCGTACCAGAGCCTCCGGTCAAGCCGGCATCTCTGAAACGAGCGGTCTACTTCATTTGCGCTGGGGCGCTACTGAGCTTGATCGAGTTCGCTGCGGCCATAGCGTCGCCAGGGCCCCTTCGCCATACCCTGAAGGTGCGGCTCCCGCACGACACGGCCAGCCAGATAAACCAGGTCGTGGACAGTGCCATTATCGTGCTCGGCATATTCGTGGCGCTCTGGGCGTTCCTGGCCTGGGCCAACGACCGAGGCTACAACTGGGCCCGCATAACAGGGTCAGTGCTTTTTGCCCTTTATACGCTCGTTTCGCTCGGCAGCCTCAGCATATTGAGCCTTCTAACCTGGGCGTGCGGTCTGGGTGCCGTCATCTTGATGTGGCGGCGCTCGAGCAGCGAGTACTACAGGCGGCCTCGCTAACGGACCGCCTTGGGACAACTTGCGCGGTCGTCGACCGAAAAGGACCGCTGCACGGTCCGAAAGCCACGCGGACCGCGCAAGTTGTCCTGCGGCGGCACCTAAGGCACCTGCTGCCAAGAAGGTACGCATAGGGCTTCGCTCGTGTGCGAGAATGTCTAAGTAAAGGCGTAGCCGCTCCAAAGCCGGCCTCGAGAGGAGCGAGTTGACTGATCAACCCGCCAGCCAGGAGCCCTTCTCCGGCACTCCCATGCCCCCACCGGGCCCGACAGGGCCTTGGCCCGCCCCCGGTTTTAGCGCTCACGATGTGCCTCAGTACCCCCAAGGCCCCTACCAGGCACCGGGACAAGGCTATTTCGCCCCCGCCCCGCCGTACGTGGCACCCGGCCACTCGCCGACTAATCCCTACCAAGGGGCGATCGCCCGCCCAGCCACGCTCAAGTGGGCTGCAGGCCTTATGGGCCTGGGGGCGCTCTTCGGCCTGATCTCCATGTTCAATGCAACTTCCGCCCTCACCTCGAACGCGACCGCAAAACGGGGCGTTCCTTAAGGGCAGCTTCGTAATGGGCGGCGTGGTCGGTCTCGTGATCTGGATCTGGATGGCGATCGCCAATTACAAGGGGCGCCAGTGGGCGAGGGTGGTAGCCAGCGGCCTGTTCGGCCTGGACAGCCTCGTCTTCGTGGGCTCCCTTGCACTGCTGCAAAACAATAATAATGTCAGCACCTTCACCCTGGTGCTTTCCGTCGCTCAGTAGGTCAACGCCTTGGCGATCATCATTCTCCTTTGGAATGCCAAGACGACGTTTTACGTGAGGAACCGGCCCCACTGAGGCGGCGGGCTGCTCCAGTGGCCCCGGCGCTCTCTCTAAGGACCATTGACCTTTGCGAGAGGAGCCGGACGCTCTAATCCGAAGCCGTCAAGGGCGATAGGCGCCACAGCGACAACAAACCACGAAAGTTCGGCGGCGAGGAACAATTTCTCGTACAAGCCGCCGAGCGAATGGCGGGCGAAGTGCACGCTCCCCAAGGCCAGCACAGGGACGATGGCCCCCCAAGAAAGCGCCAGCAGGGGGCGCCGGGCCCATTGCCAGCGCGATCGGGAGCGCAGCGCGTGGGACGTAACTATCGCCCCCGCGGCTACCGCCACGAACGCCACGGCGGCGAGCAGTAGGTGCACCTTGCCCGGACCGTGCACCCGCGTGCCCACAGGGTCGTCAGGGAAAAAGGCCAGAAGGCCAGAGGTCACGGCCCACACCGCAAGCAGCGCGGTCCCCACCCCTAAGCCCCCGCTCTTTGCGCCCCGGACGGCGAGCACGATAGCGACGACGCCGGCGAGACCGATCGCGCAGCGAACGAGGAAGTTCACATCCATCAGCCACGCCCATGGCCCGGTGCTGCCGTAATCACTTTCGGCGTTGTGCAGGAACGAGAACTGGGGCCGGGCAAAAACCAGCCAAGTGTCAATGGCTGCGTACAGGACGGTCCCGGCAACCACAAAGCGGGCAGCCAGGCGCGCGACCACAAAGCGGGCAGCCAGGCGCGCCTTCCGGGCATCATCGGGTGTCATGGCCCATTATGACGCGCCCCCCGCTCCGCTCGCCGCCGCCCGGACGGCGACCGCCAAATAACACCCTCACGGGTCCCAAGGGATGGACGCCACAAAAAGACAAAGAGAAGGCCGGGCGCCCGCTTTGGGAGCGCCCGGCCTTTGGTTACCGGCTAAATAAGCAGCGACAGTTGCGGGGCTAGCGCCCCAGGTACCCCTCGCTTTGTAGGTGCAGGATAATCTGCTGCGCAGCGGCTTCGGCGCTGACGTCCTGGGTGTCGATGACGACTTCCGCATCGGTTGGCGCTTCGTAGGGATCGGAGATACCGGTGAACTCCTTTACGATCCCGGCACGGGCCTTGGCGTAAAGGCCCTTACGGTCGCGCTGCTCGCAAACTTCCAGAGCGGTCGAGACGTGCACGAGAAGGAAGCCGCCGACGGGCTCGATCATGGAACGCACTTCCTTGCGTACCGACTCATAGGGGGCGATGGGGGCGCATATGGCGATGCCGCCGTTCTTGGTGATCTCCGACGCCACCCAGCCGATACGGCGGATGTTGATGTCGCGGTGCTCCTTGGAGAACCCGAGCTCGGAAGAAAGGTGCTTGCGCACCAAGTCCCCGTCCAGGAGGGTCACGGGGCGCCCACCCTCTTCGAGCAGCTTCGTGAGCAAGATGCTGGCGATAGTGGACTTGCCCGACCCGGACAGGCCCGTGAAGAAGATGGTCACGCCCTGGTGAGAGCGCGGCGGGTAGCTGCGGCGCAGTTCGGCCGCGACCTCGGGGTACGTGAACCACGAGGGGATCTCGCGGCCCTCAGCCAGGCGCCGGCGCAGCTCGGTACCCGAGATGTCGAGGGTGCGGGTACCTTCGGGGACCTCGTCGACGGGCATGTACTCGTCGCGGTCTTCGACGTAGACCATCTGCTGGAACGGCACGACGCCGATGCCGAGCTCTTCGGAGTGCTCGGTGAGCAGAGCCTGGGCATCGTAAGGGCCGTAGAACGGCTGTCCCGTGGAGTCCTTGCCCGGGCCGGCATGGTCCCGGCCCACGATGAAGTGGGTAGCCCCGTAGTTTTTGCGGATGATGGCGTGCCAAACGGCCTCGCGCGGGCCGCCCATGCGCATGGCCAGCGGCAGCAGCGACAGCGCGGCGGTGGCGTGCGGGTAACCCTTCATGACGGCCTCGTAGCAGCGCACCCGGGTGTGGTGGTCCACATCGCCAGGCTTGGTCATACCGACAGAGGGATGGATGAGAAGGTTGGCCTCGACCTGGCGGGCCGCACGCAAGGTCAGCTCCACGTGGGCGCGGTGCATGGGGTTGCGGGTCTGGAACGCAACGACCTTGGACCAACCGTGGGCCTTGAACTGCTCCCGTTGCTGAGCCGGCGTCAGGCGCAGGGCCTTGTAGTCGTAGTGCGAAGGGAGGTGGATGACCTCCAGTTGGCCGGCGACGTAAACGGGGCCCGACTTGTCGAGCAGGTAAGCCACCCCGGGGTGCGCCTTGTCCGTAGTGCCAAACACCGCCTTGGCTTCGTGCTCGCGGTCGGGGCGGTAGATCTCGGAGATATGGATCGCGGCGAGCATGACCCCTTCAGGGTCCCGCAGGGCAAGCGAGGACCCTACGGCGAGCTCGCTGGCTCTTTCCTCCGGGAGGTCGAGCGTGATGGGCATGGGCCACAGCGTCCCATCGGCGAGGCGCACCCGGTCACAGACGGACTCGTAGTCCTCTTGGCCCATGAACCCGCTCAGCGGGGAGAAACCGCCATTGGCCAGCAGTTCGAGGTCACAGAGCTGGCGAGGGGTTAGGTCCCAGGAAGGCCAGGTGCTTGACTGCTCCTTCAGTTCTCCGGCACGGGACGGGCTTACGACGAGGTCCACAAGGGAGCCGCCGTGGGGACTGATGAGCTGGTCAGGCACTGATCCTCCAAGGTTTGCGCGGTTGCGAGCTGCGGTTCAGGAATTCACGACTATTTTAGTCGGGATTGGCTTGCACCCACAACCCGGCGGCAGGACCAGTCGCTCCCAGCGCGAGCCCTACAACGCAGAGCGCCGGCGCCTTCCCGAGATGCTTGTCCCTCGCCGATCCCTGGCACTCGGTAACCTTGAGTGCCAGACATGATGGATGAACGCAAGGCCGCCATCCTGAGGGCTGTGGTGGAGTGCCATATCCGCACCGCCCAGCCTGTCAGCTCCTCGTACGTCGCCCAGTTGGGAGAGCTCAGCGTGTCGCCGGCCACCGTGCGCAACGAGATGGCCGTCTTGGAGCAGGAGGGCTACCTTTTCCA
>DASSZK010000352.1:0-7512 GCA_035702845.1 Acidimicrobiales bacterium | reverse complement strand
GTGCGGGTCGAACTGAGCGTGCAGGACGGGGCGGCCACCCTGCGCGCCTTGGTAGCCGAACGTGAGCTGGACATCGCCGACGCGGCAGCGTTATTGGAGCCTTACGCCAGAGCGGATACTTCTTTTGGCACGGGTCTCGGTTTGTACCTGTGCCGGGCCTTGCTGGTCGCCCACGGCGGGGAGATCGGCCTGCGCGGCGAATCGGGCACAACCGTGTTCTGGTTCAGCCTTCCCGTGGCCGGGCCCGAAATAAGCCGGATGGTGCAGCGCAGTTGAAACAGGCGCCCAGGCAGTAACCGCTCAGCGTGCGAGTTCACGGCAACGCGCAAGGACGCTGTCGAGCATTTCCTCCGTCAGGCGACCCGTGAAAGTGTTCTGCTGGCTCGGGTGGTAGGAGCACACCACCCAACGACCGTCCGGCGTGGGGACCTCGAGGCCGTGAGCGAACTTGGGCCTGGGGCGCAGCCCAAAAAGGCGTGCACATACCTCGTAGGCGAACCCGCCCAGAGCGAGGAATACCTTTGCAGCCGGCTGCAGTTGTATCTCGCGCTGCAAGTACGGTAGGCAATTATCGCGCTCTTGAGGCAGCGGTTTGTTGTCCGGTGGCGCACATTTCACCACCGCACTGACATAAAGGCCGTACGCGACGAGGCCGTCTTGGCGCGAGGTGCTCTCGGGTTGGTTGCACAGCCCGGCGCGCCAGATGGCGGCCCACAACCAGTCGCCGGAGCGGTCCCCCGTGAACACGCGCCCGGTGCGGTTGCCGCCGTGCGCCGCCGGGGCGAGGCCGACGACGAACACGCCGGCGCGAGGGTCCCCGAAACCGGGAACTGGGCGACCCCAGTACTGCTCGGCGGCGAAGCTGGCCCTCTTGACCCGAGCGACGTCCTCGCGCCATGCCACCAGCCGGGGGCAGCGCCGGCACGCCGTCACCTCCTCGTGTAACGCCTCGATCTCGTCCACCGGAGCTGAACCCTAGGCCGTTGCCTACCGGCTCCAGTACACCGTGGCCCCAGTGGGGCTGCCGGAGTGGGGCTGCCGGAGCGGGGCTGCCGGAGCGGGCCTGCCGGAGTTGGCCTGGCGCACGGGATGACGCGGGTCGGCGCGTCGGCGGGTCGGCGGGTCGGCGGGTCGGCGGGTCGGCGGGTCGGCGCCTCTAGAGGGCCGCGGGCAGCTAGCTTTGGCGCGGACATGCCCAAGAAGCAGAAGGGCCATCCCGGCACAGTGGTTCTTTTCGTCCGTCACGGCTTGACGCCCACTACCGGTAAAGAGCTCCCCGAGCAGGGACCGGGACCGGGGCTCACCGAACAAGGCACCTGGCAGGCCGAGCAGGCGGGGCTATACATCGCGCAGCTGCGGCCGTCGCTGCCCCCGCTGGCCGCCCTGGTTAGTTCTCCGCTGACCCGCACTATGCAGACAGCCCGTGCCGTCGCCGACGCTGTGGGGCTGGAGGTGCTCCCCGAGCCGGCGCTGGTCGACTGCGACACGGGCGAGTGGGCCGGGTCCAAGCTGACCGACCTCGCCAAGAAGCCCGAGTGGTCGACGGTGCAGCACTACCCCAGCACCTTCGCGTTCCCCGGTGGCGAGACCATGTCAGGGATGCAGGCCCGCATGGCGTCGGTGGCTCACAGGCTGGTGCGTGACTACGCCGGCAAATCGGTCATCGCCGTGTCTCACTCGGATCCCATCAAGTCTGTGCTCGCGGACGCCCTGGGCATGCACCTCGACATGTTCCAGCGCATTACGGTGTCGCCTGCATCGGTCAGCATCATCAGCTATGGGCCGGCCGGGCCGTCGGTCCTGGTGTGCAACTGGGTGACCCCGGCTCAACCGCCCCCTGCGGGCGGCCCGGGCGCCACCCCTACAGCGGAGGGCAAGTCGTGAGCATGTTCTTCAACATCGCCGAACCGTCGCGAGCCACTGTGGGAGCCGTGGGCGAACCTGGTCGCCGCGTGTTTTACCTGCAGGCCAGGCAGGGCACGGAGCTCATGACGCTGAAGCTGGAGAAGCAGCAGGTGCTCTTCCTCGCCGGGGGCCTAGCCGAGGTCCTGGCCGACCTGGCGACGCCGGCCGAGGTGCCAGCCACAGGCGACCTCGAGCTTGAGCAGCCGGCGGAGGCGGAGTGGGCCGTGGGCAGTATCCAGCTGATGTACGACACCGCCAACGACCGGGTGGTGCTCGTCGCCCGGGAGGTGGCACTTCCTGACGACCCGGGCCCTGGCGACCCGGGCCCTGGCGACCCGGAGCTGAGCGACCCGGAGCTGAGCGACCCGCGCCTGGGGTACATGGACGACCTGGACCAAGAAGGTGAGGCGGCACGCCCGGACGCCGCCGCTTTGTCCGGTCCGGTGGGCGGGAGCGACGCAGTGCGAGGCTTGACGCCCGGGCCCGGCGTGGCGAGGGTCCTGCTCACCCGGGCACAGGCGGCAGCCATAGTCGAACGTGGCAAGGAGCTGTTGGCCCGTGGCCGGCCGCCTTGCCCCTTGTGCGGCTACCCCCTTACCGAGGACCATTCCTGCCCGAAGACCAACGGCCACAAGGCCCCAGCGCTTTGACGACCCACGCCGCTTTGACGACCCTGCCCGTGCCAAACCTTCCTGCACCGGCGCAGGCTCCGTCGATCCGGTGACCATGGCCGGCAGCCAGCGCGAGGCCGGCGACGAGCCCGTTCTGGAACTGCTGCGCCACGCGCCGATGGAGGTCGTCGGACGGATCACCTGGAGCTCCAACGCCACCTTCCTCGTCGAACTAGGGGGCGAAGCCACCGCAGCAGCACAGAGTGGCGCCGCTCAGAACGGGCTCGCGGGCAACGGCCTGTTCGCCATATACAAGCCCGAGCGGGGCGAGCGGGGCCTGTGGGACTTCCCCCAAGGTCTGTGGAAGCGCGAGGTGGCAGCGTACGAGCTGTCGCGATGGCTCGGGTGGGACCTGGTGCCGCCCACGGTTGAGCGCTACGACGCACCTGTGGGTGCTGGCTCGCTTCAACACTGGGTCGACGCACTAGCCGAAGAGCACTACTTCACCTTGCTGGAGGATCCGCGCAACCGCGACACGCTCCAAGCCATCGCCCTGTTCGACCTTGTGGTCAACAACGCCGACAGGAAAGCGGGGCACTGCCTGGCCGGCGTCGACGGCCGCTTGTGGGCGATAGACCATGGGGTCTGTTTCCACGAGGAGCCAAAGTTGCGCACGGTGATCTGGGACTTCGCCGGCGAGCCGCTCCCCGGGTCACTGGTCGCCGACCTGGCCGAGCTGGCCCGGGGAGAAGTACCTGAGACGGTGGCGCGGCAGTTGGGAGGCCGGGAGCTCGAGGCCCTCGTGCGCCGGGCCAAGGCAGTCCGCAGCCGCCGGCGCTTCCCGCATCCGGTGGGCGACTTCCCATACCCTTGGCCACTGATCTGAGCTGCTGGCCTCAGCTGCCGGTCTGAGCTGCCGGACTGAGCTGCCGGTCTGAGCTGCCGGACTGAGCTGCTGGACCCCAACTAAGCCGCCACGGAACTTCGTGGCCATGGTTACGGCGATGTCCTGCTGGTATGCGCTTGGCGGGTACTAGCGTGCGATGCCGTCAGGCTGGCACCGCAACACCGACAACCGGGACCACATGGGACCCGGGAGCTGGCGCGGTGGCCGCCGTTCAACTGGACCGGGCCCAGACCAGACCGGCATGAAGGAGAGAGGAGCTACGTCGGGTGAGCAACGAAGACGAGGTACGCCTGGCCGTCCCTGCCAAGCCGGAGTTCTTGGGACTGGCCCGGGTGACCGCCGCCGGGCTCGCCAGCCGTCTTGGCTTCACGTTCGACCAAGTGGAGGACCTGCGCCTCGCTATCGACGAGATGTGCTTCGGGATGACCGGTAGCAAGGGTAGGGATGGGATATTGGAGATCCACTTCCTACTGGGTAGCGACGCCCTCACAGTAAGAGGCGAGGGAAGGTTCAGCTCGCCCGGGCCGGTCCACCTTGCAGAACTGTCGGAGGTCATCCTTGACGCACTGGTCGACGAACACTCCCTCACCGACGGGGCAGGCGGCCCCACTTTCGTGCTTGTGAAGAAGCGCCAACTGACAGACGATGGCGGCCAAGAGGCCGCAGGGGAGAGCCAGTGACGGTAGAGCCAGGCAGGCGCCAGGAGCTGCGCGACCTGTTCGTAGCGTACGCCGAGGCCCGCAGCCCCGAGCTACGCGAGCAGCTCGTCGCTGCCCATCTGGGCCTGGCCGAGTACCTCGCCCGGCGTTTCGCCAACCGGGGCGAGGCTCTCGACGACCTGGTCCAAGTGGCGTCGTTGGGCCTGATCAAGGCCGTGGACCGCTTCGACCCGACCCGCGGCGTCGAGTTCTCGACGTACGCCACCCACACCATCGTCGGTGAGCTCAAGCGCCACTTCCGGGATAAGGGCTGGGCGATACGAGCGCCGAGGCGCATGCAGGAGCTTTACCTGCGCCTGGGCAAGGTGGTCGCAACGTTGGGCCAGGAGCTCGGCCGCTCTCCGACCATTGCCGAGCTGGCGGCCGAGGTGAAGGTGTCGGAGGAGGAAGTCCTGGAGGCCCTCGAAGCCGGCCAGGCTTACCGTTCGACCTCGCTCGACGCCCCGACGGGCAACGAAGACGGCGAGACGCTCGGCACCCGCCTCGGAGAGGAGGACCCCTCGCTTGAGGACGCTGAAAGCCGGGCGACTCTGTCGCCGTTGCTCGCCCAATTGCCGGCGCGCGAAAGGCTCATCCTCCACCTCCGTTTCTTCGACGGCCTAACGCAATCCGAGATCGCCACCCGCCTCGGCATTTCCCAGATGCACGTCTCGCGGCTGTTGGCTCGCAGCGTTTCGCAGTTACGTTCAGCCGCGGAGGCGCCGGCGCGCTGATGCGCTTGGTGCTGGTCGTCAACACTTCTGCTTCATCCGTGACCCATCGCACTCGGGTCGTAATACAAAGGGCGCTCTCGGCGGAGCACGACGTTGCCATCGCTACGACCAACCGTCGCGGCCACGCAACCCGCCTCGCCCAAGGGGCCGCTTCTGACGGTGCCGATGTCGTCGTGGTCCTCGGGGGTGACGGCACTCTCAATGAGGCGGCTAACGGGCTTGCAGGTTCAGCGACGGCACTCGCGGTGGTACCCGGTGGGTCCACCAATGTGTTTGCACGGACCATAGGGGCGGCCAACGACCCACTCGAAGCGACCGCGCAAGTGATCGCCGCCCTGGGCGCAGGCTCCGTGCGCAGGGTGGGGCTGGGCCAAGCCAACGGCCGCTATTTCCTGTTCCATGCCGGCATCGGTTTCGATGCCGCCGTCGTGGCCAAAGTGGAAAAAATGGCCGTCCTCAAGCGTTATGCCGGGCCTGCGGTCTTCCTGGCGGCCACGGCCTCGACCCTGGCTCGGCGCTATTCGACCCGCGGCCCTCGCTTTGACATATCGAGCGGAGATTTCAGCGCCACGCAGTCCCCGTTCGCAATTTGCCTCAATACATCCCCGTACACCTTCTTAGGCCCGAGGCCTGTGCGGGTTGCACCAGGGACCACCCTGGACGGGCCGCTCAGCCTTGTTGCCTTCGAGGACCTCCGCCTACCGACATTGGCGCCAATGGCGTGGGCGGCATTGAGCCACCAGGGAGCCGGCTCAGGCGTGAGCCAGCGGGCACACGTCATCGCCGGCGTGCACGAGGTAAGGGTGGGCGCGGCGCGCCCTGTCGACTACCAGCTCGACGGGGACCATATTGGGTACGCCTCGAATATCGACCTTCGCTGGGAGCCAGACGCTCTCGATCTCGTGTTCCCGCTACCGGGCAATGACGCCTAGGAGGCACGCCGGCGCAACGAGCCGCGTCTTGCTCGCCGCGTCTTGTTCGCCACAGCCAAGAGCGTTGGTAGGCGCGCGTTGAGCACCGTGCAACGCTTGCCTGTGAAACTCGCCACACACCTGCCCGGCGAAATCCGCTCCTTTCCCGGAAAGTGGGTGGTCAATCACTCATTTGACCCTTGCGCGGCACCAACCCAGAGCTATAATCGCTCTACGCACGAGTTCAAGCCTCTGTGCGTTCGTACCCTTAACACGTGAAGAGTTTCACAAGCACCGGCACCTGCGCCCCGAGCGCCAGAGCGGTCGTTGCTTGCCCACAGCCAGGAGGAAACTGAGTGGCCCTCACTTGGACCCGGACCATCGAATGGGATGTAGACGATTGGCGGGAGCGAGCTGCGTGCCGCGATACGGATCCTGATCTCTTCTTCCCTGTGGGTAGCACCGGCCCTGCCGTCGAGCAGATCTCGAGCGCCAAGGTCGTCTGCGAGAACTGCGAGGCCCGGGAGGCCTGCCTGGAGTTCGCCCTGGCCACCAACCAGGAGTCGGGCATCTGGGGTGGCACGACCGAGGAGGAGCGGCGCAAGCTGCGCAAGCTGTGGCTGGCCCGCCAGCGCCGCGCCGGCTAGCCGAGCGCCACCCGCACCCCTAAACGGGGCCGTCAGATCCGGGCGAGGTCTTCGCGGTCCGATCGAGCCACGGGCACGACCATGTCCACCACAGTGCCCCCGTCGGTACGCATGGTGATGGCCCCACCCAGCTGGCTGTTGACAAGGCCCCTGACTATCGACAGGCCAAGGCTCGGCGTATCGTCCACCGAGAAGCCTTCGGGCAGGCCCACGCCGTTGTCTCGTACTTCCACGTGTAGTTCGTCGCCCTTTCTCCGCATGGAGACCTCGACCCGGGGATGCTCGGGGCTGTGGTCGCCGTGAGGGAAAGCGTGCTCGACGGCGTTCTGGAGAAGCTCGTTCAACGCCACAGCGAGCGGGGTGGCCACCTGGGCCCCCATTTCTCCCGCCTCTCCCGACCAGGCAACGGTCACCGGTACGGCGGTGCTCGACAGGTCCTCGGCCATACGCATAAGCGAAGGCAGGATCTCGCCGAAGTCGACCTCGTCAGCGGTGTCCCGGGACAGGATCTCGTGCACGACGGCAATGCTGCGCACCCTGCGCTCCGCCTCTTCCAGAGCATGCCTACCCTCGCCCCGGGGCAGACGCCTCGACTGCAGGCGCAGCAACGACGAGATGGTCTGCAGGTTGTTCTTGACCCGGTGATGGACCTCGCGTATGGCGACCTCCTTGCCGAGCAGGAGGCGGTCCCTTCGGCGCAGGTCCGTGACATCTCGTACCAGGACAAGGGCGCCGTTGGCGGCCGCACCGGTGCCCTGGTCGAGCAGCGGGATGCAGCGGATAAACACGGCTACATCGCCGACTTCGAGCTCCTCTGAACGAGGGAGGCGATCGTTGAACGACGCCGGCACTGGGGAGTGCTCCAGGCCCAGCTCCTCGAGGCTGCTGCCGAGCAAGCCCCGGTATATGCCGAGGCGGTGCATGGCGTTGACCGCGTTGGGCGACGCGTACTCCACCCGAGCGGACCCGTCGAGGGTCATCACACCGTCACCCACGCGGGGAGCTTCGCTCGAAAGTGGCTCTTCGACCGGAAAAGGGAACGCCCCGGAAGCCACCATCCGCGCCAGGCGGTCGAACACGCCGACGTAGACCTTTTCCA